>NZ_JBIWJA010000003.1:0-256341 GCF_044764905.1 Streptomyces sp. NPDC093586
CGCCGTGGCGGACAGGGCTGTGGCGGCCGCGGCAGCGCCGACCAGGGCGAGCCGACGGCTCGGACGGGTGATACGCATCGTGAAGATCCTTTTCCTTGCGGCACGGCTGTGCCCTCGCTGTTTTCGCGCAGGGGGCAGCCGGGCGGTTCGTGGGAGGGAGAGGGGTGACACGGCCGTCGGGCCCGCGGGGCGCCGCCGAGCCGTGCCCCCGTGCCGCCGCCGGGTGAGCGGCGGCGGCACGGGCCTGCGGCCGGCTGTCGGGGGGTTTCGAGCCGCCCGCGGCGAAGCGCTCCGTGCCGTAGCGGAGCACCCATCGCCAAGAACGGCGCCGGACGCCGATCGGTTCACGACCCCCGGAAGTTTCCCCGGTCCCCGCCGTCCGGCGGGAAGCGGCCGCACGCCGGCACCACGACGTCGCGGCAAGAAGGTCGCGGCAAGGACGGCGACAAGAAGACGGAAAGGTTCGGCCAAGGGGCTCCGCGCAGTGTCGGTCCCACGTTCCCGCCCGTGCGGGAGACACACCACAGGACACCTGGACAGGACAGAGCCTCACCTATGAACGGGACCTTGGACGCGGGACTCACCACCCTCGCCCCGGCTCGGGCGCACGCCCGGCACATCACCTCGGACGACGACTGCGACGCCTTCGTCGGCGATCTCTACGCCCGGTACAGACCCGTGCTCCTGCGGTACGCCACGCGGCTGCTGGACGGCGACTGGCACAAGGCGGAGGACATCCTCCAAGAGGCGGTGACCCGCGCCTGGAAGAACGCCCGGTTCCTGGGCCCGCGCGGCGAGGAAGTGCGGCCCTGGCTGTTCACCGTGGTCAAGAACCTGGTCATCGACCACCATCGGGCCCACCGGATCCGTCCCCTGGATCCGACGACCGCCACGGAGCCGAACGCCGTCCAGGACGGCACCGACACCGCCCTCACCTCCCACGTGGTGCTCGAAGCCCTCCGGGGACTGAACGAGCAGCAACGGACCGTCATCCAGCTCACGTACTACCTGGAGTTCAGCGTGGCCCAGGCCGCCGAACACCTCGGCATCCCGCCCGGCACCGTCAAGAGCCGCGCCTTCTACGCCGTGCGGGCCCTGCGCAAGGCACTCGCGGCGCAGGGCGTGCTCGGCGCGTGACCCCCGTACGGCACGACGTCCGCACGCCCCGCGAGACGGACGTCACCATGTCCCGGAACAGGAAGCCGGCCGTCCCACACTTCCGCCGCCGCCCGGGTCAGGGACCGAGCCGGGCGACCGGCAGGCGGAGTTCGAACAGGGCTCCGCCCGCCGGCGCGTCGCGGACCGTGAGCGTGCCGCCGTGCCGCACGGCGACGTCACGGGCGATGGCCAGCCCGAGGCCGGCCCCGCCGTCGTCGCGGCTGCGGGCGGCGTCGAGCCGGACGAACCGTTCGAAGATCCGCTCCCGGTCGGCCGCCGGCACACCCTCCCCGTCGTCGGCGACCGCGGCCACCGCCACGTCACCGTCCCGGCGCACCGACACCTCCACCGCCGAGCAGGCGTGCCGCCGCGCGTTGTCGAGCAGATTGGCCAGCACCCGCTCCAGCTGTCCCCGAGATCCGGCGACCGTCACCGCGTCATCGGCCCGCACGCTCACCCCGGCCCGGCCCTGTGCCTGCGCGCGCGCCAGCGCGGCGAGGTCGACCCGCGCGTCGGCGGGCCGCTCCCCCGCGTCCAGCCTGGCCAGCAGCAACAGGTCGGCGGCGAGCCGCTGCAGCCGTACGGTGTCCTCGACCGCGCCGTCCAGGTCGAGCAGCTCGGGATGGGCGGCGGCCACCTCCAGCTGGGTGCGCAGCGAGGCGATCGGGCTGCGCAGCTCGTGCGAGGCGTCGGCGACGAACCGCCGCTGCCGTTCCACCGATCTCTCCAGGGCGGCCAGCGTCTCGTTGGTCGTCGTGGCGAGCCGGGCGACCTCGTCGTGGGTGCCCGGCACGGGGACGCGTCGGGTGAGGTCCTCGCTGGCGGTGATCGCGGCCATCTCCCGGCGGATGCCCTCCACCGGGCGCAGCGCGCGCCGGGTGACGAGCCAGGTCACCCACGCCACGACCGCGAGCAGCGCCGGGAAGCCGATCAGCATGACGGTCAGCGCGGTGTCCACGGCGCCGTGCTCGGCGGAGAGCGGGGCACCGGCGTAGACGGTGAGCCGGCCCCTGTCCCGGGTCTCGACGGGTACGGCGGCGAACCGGTAGTCCTCCGTGTCGCCGTCGATCGTCGCGGACCCGTCGCCGACGGTGGTCCGCTCGCCGATCTCGCCGGGTTCGAGGGACTTGCCGGGGCCGTCGTCATCGTCGTCGCCGTCGCGCTCCCCCGTGGCGGCCGGCGCGGGCACCGGCTTCACCGCGCCGACGCCGGTGCCGCTGATCCGCTCCAGGTCCTCGCTGGCGGCGACCAGCCGGCCGTCCTCGTCGACGACCTGCACCGGCCGGTCGTCGACGTCCAGCGACAGCTCGCCGTACGGCGTCCCGACGGAGAGCTCGGCGGCGACCTCCCGCGCGGAGCGTTCGGCCTGGGTGCCGGCCTCGCCGAGCAGGTTCGAGCGCAGGGACAGCAGGACGGCGGTGCCGGCGACGACGAGGGCGACGGCCACGACGAGGGTGGCGGCGAGGGTCGCGCGGGCCCGGACGGATCCGAAGAGCCGGCTCACCGCCCGCCCTCCAGCCGGTATCCGGCGCCGCGCACGGTGTGGATGAGACCGGCGCGCAGCTTGCGCCGCAGCGCGCTGACGTACACCTCGACGATGTTGGGGTCGCCGTCGTAGGCGAAGTCCCAGACGTGCTCCAGGATCTCCGCCTTGGACACCACCTGCCCGGCCCGCACCACGAGCTCCTCCAGGACGGCGAACTCCTTGGCGGTCAGGGTGACTTCGCTGTCGCCGAGAAACACCCGGCGGGCGGCGGTGTCTACCTTGAGATCCCCGTGGACGTGCACGGGCGAGGCCCCGGCGCCCTGGGCCCGCCGCCGCAGCAGCGCCTTCACGCGGGCGACGAGGACGACGTAGGAGAAGGGTTTGGTGAGGTAGTCGTCGGCGCCCGTGTCCAGGCCCTCCGCCTCGTCGTACTCGCCGTCCTTGGCGGTGAGCATGAGGATCGGCACGTCGTGCCCGGCGGCGCGCAGGGCGGCGCAGACCCGGTAGCCGTTGAGGCCGGGCAGCATGATGTCGAGGACGACGAGGTCGTACGCGCCCTCGGACGCCCGGCGCAGCCCCTCCCGCCCGTCGTGGACGACGTCCACGGCGTAGCCCTCGGCGGTCAGGCCCCTGGCGAGCGACAGGGCGAGACGCTTCTCGTCCTCCACGATCAGGATGCGAGAGGGACGGCGCGCAGCGCCTCCGGCAGGGTGGTGGGTGACGGGTGGGCGCATGGCGCAAGGGTCCCAAAAGCCACCTGAAGATCCCTTCAGGTGGCTTCAGGCTGCCCTCAGCGTCGGCCGGTGACAGTGGGGACGTCGGAAACGGAACGACAGTGAACGACTCGGAAGGAACCCGCATGAAGCGCAACATCGTGATCGCCGCCGTCACCGCCGCCGCACTGGTCGGAGGCGGTACGGCGACGGCCCTGGCGACCACGGGCGACGACACGCCGGACACGGGCACGGCCCGTCAGGCGGACGGCACCCGTACGGCGGACGACGCGGCCGACCGGGACGACGACGCCCGCGTGGCCTCGGTCGAGGTGTCGGCGGCCGACGCCATCGCCTCCGCCCTGCGGGAGGCGCCGGGCACCGCCGTCTCGGCCGAACTGGACGACGAGGACGACGACGGCGGGCGCGCGGCCTGGGAGGTCGACGTCCTCGCCGGCGACGGCACCTGGCACAGCGTCCGGATCGACCCGGCCACCGGCAAGGTCCTCGGTTCGCAGACGGAGGACGACACCGACGACGCCGCCGAGGCGCGGGCCGCGCTGAAGGGCACGTCCGTGGACGCCGCCGAGGCAGCGAAGGCCGCGGCCGGTCACGGCACCGTGACCTCCGTGGAGCTGGACGACGACGGCCACCACGGCGACGGCAAGGCCGCCTGGGAGGCCGAGACCCGGTCCTCCGGCACGGCCGAGCAGGAATGGCGGGTCGACGCCGGGACCGGCAAGGTCACGGCCGATCACCCGGACGGCTCGGGCTCTGACTCGGACGACTCGGACTCGGGACCGGACGACTCCGGCCCGGACGACGACTGAGCAGCCCCGGCCGCCCGCCGGACCGGCCGTGGCGGCCCGGCGGCACCAGCGCCACTGCCACGGCGACCGCGCCGGACACCGCGAAGCAGATGGGCAGCGGCAGCCGTTCCACCAGCAGGCCGACCGCCGCCGCACCGGCGGACATCCCGGCGTTCACCGCGGTGTTCACCCAGGCACCCGCCCGGGTCCGGGACCCCGGCGCCGCGCTCTCGTCGGCGATCAGGTACGTCGTCGTCAGCGCCGGTGCCACGAACAGGCCCGCGCAGGCGACGGCCGCGACCAGCGCGCCGATGCCGGGGGCGAGGCCCGCGGCGGCCAGGCAGAGGCCGATGCCGGCCGCGAGGAACGGCAGCCGGGCGCGGGCCGACGCACCCCAGGTGATGGCGCCGTTCAGCAGTCCGCCGACCGCGCTGCCCGCCGACAGCGCCGCGAGCACCCAGGCCACGGTGCCGCCCCCGAGGCCGTGCTGCCCCGCGAAGGCGACGACGAGGAGGTCGACGGCGCTCACCGCGACCCCGACGCCCGCGGCGACGACGACGGGTTGCAGCAGGGCACGTCCCTGCCCCGCTCCCTCGGGACCGGCCGGCGCGGAGCCGTCCTTCTCACCCGCCGCCGGACGCAGCGTGCCCGCCGCGGGCGAGGTGACGAAGGCGAGGGTGCCCACCGCCACCAGCAGTGCGCTGAGCACGACGCCGACGGCCGGCGGGGCGACGCCGACCACCACACCGACCAGGAGCGGGCCCGAGACGAAGAGCAGTTCCTCGGCGACGCCGTCCAGGCTGTAGGCGCGCTGGAGCATCCGGCGGTCGGGCAGCAGTCCGGCCCACACCGCGCGCATCGTGGGGCCGAGCGGGGGCGTGCAGGCGCCCGCGAGGGCGGCGGTCACCGCGAGGACGGCCGCGGGCGTGCCCCGGTACCCGCAGACCGCGGCCAGCGCGCACAGCAGGGCGGCGTACAGCAGGGCCATGGGGAGCAGGGCCCGGCGCGGGCCGTGCCGGTCGACCAGGGCCGCGCGGTAGGGGGACAGGAAGACGCTGGTGGCGCCGAAGAGCGCCATGACCGTGCCGGCCACGGCGTACGACCCGGTGGAGCGGGTCAGGGAGAGCATCAGGGCGAGGGAGACCGTGCCGTACGACAGCCGCCCGACGAGGGCGGCCGCGAACGTGCGGCGGGCATGGGGGACGCGGAGGACGGCGGCGTAGGAGGGCCGCTCAGTGGGTGTGGACACGCGAAGGGTTCCTCAGGAGGAGGCGACTAGGGGACGCCGAAGCGCGCGACGGCCGGGTGCGGCGGTCGCGTGCGGGGCGGGTCCTAGGCCAAGAGGAGGAACACGCGGGTCAACGTACCAGCGCGGCTCCGTGGCCGCACTGGTTTTTCGCGCACGCCCGGCCTCAGCCCCGCGTCAGCCCCGTCACCAGCTCGTCCGCGGCGCGGTACGGGTCCAGTTCGCCCGCCACGATCCGTTCGGCCAGCGCGCCCAGGCGCCGGTCGCCGTGGAGGTCGCCGATGCGTTCGCGCAGGGTGGTGACGGCGATCGTCTCGACCTCGCGGGCGGCGCGGGCCCGGCGGCGCTCGGCCAGCACGTCCCGCTCCTCCATCCAGGCGCGGTGCTTCTCCAGGGCCTCGACGACCTCGTCGACGCCCTCGCCGCGCGCGGCGACCGTCTTGACGATGGGCGGGCGCCAGTCGCCGGCGGCGCGGGCCTCGCCGAGGCCCAGCATGTGGTTCAGCTCGCGGGCGGTGGCGTCCGCGCCGTCGCGGTCGGCCTTGTTGACGACGTAGACGTCGCCGATCTCCAGGATCCCGGCCTTGGCGGCCTGGATGCCGTCGCCCATGCCGGGGGCGAGGAGGACGACGGAGGTGTCGGCCTGCGAGGCGATCTCGACCTCGGACTGGCCGACGCCGACGGTCTCGACGAGGATCACGTCGCAGCCCGCCGCGTCCAGCACGCGGATGGCCTGCGGCGCGGCCCAGGCGAGGCCGCCGAGATGGCCGCGGGTGGCCATGGAGCGGATGTAGACGCCGGGGTCGGAGGCGTGCTCCGACATGCGCACCCGGTCGCCGAGCAGGGCGCCGCCGGAGAACGGCGAGGACGGGTCGACGGCCAGGACGCCGACCCGCCTGCCCTGCTTGCGGTACGCCGTGACCAGCGCCGACGTGGACGTCGACTTGCCGACGCCCGGCGAGCCCGTCAGGCCCACCACGTACGCGCCCCCGGTGAGCGGCGCGAGGGCCGCCATGACCTCCCTGAGCTGTGGGGACGCCCCCTCCACCAGGGAGATCAGCCGGGCCACGGCCCGCGGCCGGCCTTCCCTGGCCTGGGCGACCAGCGAGGAGACGTCCTGCATCACAGCTCCGTTCCGAGTAGCGCGTAGGTGGGGAGAAGGGGGTGTCAGGCCTTGGGTACCCGGACGATCAGCGCGTCACCCTGACCGCCGCCGCCGCACAGCGCCGCCGCGCCGACGCCGCCGCCGCGCCGCTTGAGCTCCAGCGCCAGGTGCAGGACGAGCCGGGCGCCGGACATGCCGATCGGGTGGCCCAGGGCGATGGCGCCGCCGTTGACGTTCACCTTTTCGGTGGATACGCCGAGGTCCTTCATCGACTGCACGGCGACGGCCGCGAACGCCTCGTTGATCTCGATCAGGTCGAGGTCGCCGACCTCCAGGCCCTCCTTCTTCAGGGCGTGCCGGATGGCGTTGGACGGCTGCGACTGCAAAGAGTTGTCGGGACCGGCCACGTTGCCGTGGGCGCCGATCTCGGCGATCCACTCCAGGCCGAGCTCCTGGGCCTTGGCCTTGCTCATGACGACCACGGCCGCCGCGCCGTCGGAGATCTGCGAGGAGGAGCCCGCGGTGATCGTGCCGTCCTTGGCGAAGGCCGGGCGCAGCTTGCCGAGGGACTCGGCGGTGGTGTCGCCACGGATGCCCTCGTCCTTGCTGAACAGCACCGGGTCGCCCTTGCGCTGCGGGACCTCGACCGGGGTGATCTCGGCCTCGAAGACGCCGTTCTTCTGGGCGGCGGCGGCGCGCTGGTGGGACAGGGCGGCGATCTCGTCCTGCTCCGGACGGGCGATGCCGAGGCGGGTGTTGTGCTTCTCCGTCGACTCGCCCATGGCGATGTTCTCGAAGGCGTCGGTCAGGCCGTCGTGCGCCATGGCGTCGAGCATCTGGACCGCGCCGTACTTGTAGCCCTCGCGGGACCCCGGCAGCAGGTGCGGGGCGTTGGTCATGGACTCCTGACCGCCGGCCACGACCACGTCGAATTCGCCGGCGCGAATCAGCTGGTCGGCGAGCGCGATGGCGTCGAGGCCGGAGAGGCACACCTTGTTGACGGTGAGCGCCGGGACGTTCATGGGGATGCCGGCCTTGACGGCGGCCTGGCGGGCCGGGATCTGGCCGGCGCCGGCCTGCAGCACCTGCCCCATGATCACGTACTGGACCTGGTCGCCGCCGATCCCCGCACGGTCCAGGGCCGCCTTGATCGCGAAGCCGCCGAGGTCGGCCGCGGAGAAGGACTTCAGCGAGCCGAGCAGGCGCCCCATCGGGGTGCGGGCACCCGCGACGATGACGGAGGTCGTGCCGTTCGTTGCAGAAGACATGAGCTGCGATCCCCTTTTCCGGCCCGCACAGGCCGAGGAGTGAACGAGGGTTTACTCGAATGTACTGAGCGGTATCCCGCCCGTCACCGTGCTGTCAGTGTGATCGCCCGCACGTTGCGCAACCACCTCGGGAGCGCTGCACTGGATTCCATGCTGACGCGAATCGACCACATCGGAATCGCCTGCCACGACCTCGACGCGACCGTCGAGTTCTACCGTGCCACCTACGGCTTCGAGGTGTTCCACACCGAGGTCAACGAGGAACAGGGCGTGCGCGAGGCCATGCTCAAGATCAACGATACGTCGGACGGCGGCGCGTCGTACCTCCAGCTGCTGGAGCCGACCCGGGAGGACTCCGCGGTGGGCAAGTGGCTGGCGAAGAACGGGGAGGGCGTCCACCACATCGCGTTCGGCACGGCGGACGTCGACGCGGACGCCGCGGACATCCGCGACAAGGGCGTACGCGTGCTGTACGACGAGCCCCGGCGCGGTTCCATGGGGTCGCGGATCACCTTCCTTCACCCCAAGGACTGCCACGGCGTCCTGACGGAACTGGTCACTTCGGCGGCCGTCGAGTCACCTGAGCACTGACCCTCGTACATAAGGGCCGGTAGGGTTGGGTGCGGTCGCCGCTCAGTCCAGGGTGACCCGGTCCTGTCGTCACCGGCGCCGGGACCGCCGGGGTCCGTGTTTCGGGGGGCGAGGGACGGGGCAGCAGCCCAAGCTCCGCCGTTGATCTGACACCATTCCCCCGGGGGCCCCGTTCGGTGGACGGACGGAGCCCGTTCTAAGGGATTTGCGACCAGGGGACGGATGGGACCGCGCAGTGCGGGGCTACGAGAGCCAGGAGCGAGAGCCGGCGGCTGACGTCGACCACCTCTCTCGGTTCGAGGCCGAGATGAAGCGGCTGAAGACCGAGCGGGAAAAGGCGATCCAGCACGCCGAGGACCTCGGCTACCAGGTCGAGGTGCTGCGCGCCAAGCTGCACGAGGCGCGGCGCACCATCATGTCCCGGCCCGCCTTCGACGGCGGCGACCTCGGGTACCAGGCCGAGCAGTTGCTGCGCAACGCGCAGATGCAGGCCGACCAGCTGCGCGCGGACGCCGAGCGCGAGCTGAGCCAGGCCCGGGCGCAGACCCAGCGCATCCTCCAGGAGCACGCCGAGCAGGCCGCCCGGCTCCAGGCCGAGCTGCACCAGGAGGCGGTGACCCGGCGCCAGCAGCTCGACCAGGAGCTGGCCGAGCGCCGGCAGACCGTCGAGTCGCACGTCAACGAGAACGTGGCGTGGGCGGAGCAGCTGCGCGCCCGCACCGAGCAGCAGGCCCGCCGGCTGCTCGACGAGTCCCGCGCCGAGGCCGAGCAGGCCCTGGCCGCCGCCCGCGCGGAGGCCGAACGGCTGACCTCCGAGGCCCGGCAGCGGCTGCGCAACGACGCCGAGACGGCACGTGCCGAGGCCGAGCAGATCCTGCGCCGCGCCCGCGCGGACGCCGAACGGCTGCTGAACGCCGCCTCCACGCAGGCCCAGGAGGCCACCGACCACGCCGAGCAGCTGCGCAGCTCCACGGTGAGCGAGTCGGAGGCCGCGCGCCGGCAGGCCCAGGAGCTGAGCCGGACCGCCGAGCAGCGCATGAGCGAGGCCGAGGAGGCGCTGCGCAAGGCGCAGGCCGAGGCCGAGAAGCTGGTCGCCGAGGCCAAGGAGTCCGCGGCCAAGGCCCTGGCGAGCGCCGAGTCGGCCAACGAGCAGCGCACCCGCACCGCCAAGGAGCAGGTCGCCCGGCTGGTCAGCGAGGCCACGAAGGACGCCGAGACGACGAAGGCCGAGGCCGAGCAGCTGGTCGCGGACGCCCGCGCCGAGGCCGAGAAGATCGTCGCCGAGGCCGCCGAGAAGGCCCGTACGGTCACCGCCGAGGAGTCGGCCACCCAGCTGTCCAAGGCCGCCAAGACCGCCGAGGACGTGCTGAACAAGGCGTCCGAGGAGGCCAAGCGGACCACGAGGGCCGCCGTCGAGGAGGCCGAGCGGATCCGCACCGAGGCCGAGGCGGAGGCCGACCGGCTGCGGGCCGAGGCGCACGACATCGCCGAGCAGCTCAAGGGCGCGGCGAAGGACGACACCAAGGAGTACCGCGCCAAGACGGTCGAGCTCCAGGAGGAGGCGCGCCGGCTGCGCGGTGAGGCCGAGCAGCTGCGCGCCGACGCGGTCGCCGAGGGCGAGAAGATCCGCGCCGAGGCCCGCAAGGAGGCCGTGGCGCAGATCGAGGAGGCGGCGAAGACCGCCGAGGAGCTGCTCGCCAAGGCCAAGGCGGACGCCGACGAGCTGCGGCGGACGGCGACCGCGGACAGCGAGAAGGTCCGCACCGAGGCGATCGAGCGGGCGACGACCCTGCGCCGCCAGGCCGAGGAGACGCTGGAGCGCACCCGCGCCGAGGCCGAACGGCACCGCGCGGAGGCCGCCGAGCGCGCCGAGGAGCTCCAGGCGGACGCCGAGCGTGCCGCCCGCGAGCTGCGCGAGGAGGCCGAGCGTGCCGTCGCGGCCCGGCAGGCGGAGGCCGCCGAGGAGCTGACGCGGCTGCACGCCGAGGCGGAGGAACGCCGCGGCGCCGCCGAGCAGGCGCTGACCGAGGCCCGCGAGGAGGGCGCGCGGATCCGCCGCGAGGCCGCCGAGGAGAGCGAACGGCTGCGCACCGAGGCCGCGGAGCGCATCCGCGCGCTCCAGCAGCAGGCCGAGACGGAGGCCGAGCGGCTGCGCACCGAGGCCGCCGCCGACGCCTCCGCGTTCCGCGCGGAGGGCGAGGCCGTCGCCGTACGGCTGCGCACGGAGGCCGCGGGCGAGGCGGAGCGGCTGAAGTCCGAGGCGCAGGAGAGCGCGGACCGGGTCCGGGCGGAGGCGCAGGCCGCCGCCGAGCGCATCGCCGCGGAGGCGTCGGAGACGCTGGCCGCCGCGCAGGAGGAGGCCGCCCGGCGCCGCCGCGAGGCGGAGGAGCTGCTGGGCGCCGCCCGGCAGGAGGCGGACCAGGAGCGCGAGCGGGCCCGCGAGCAGAGCGAGGAGCTGCTGGCCTCGGCGCGCACTCGCGTGGAGGAGGCACAGGCCGAGGCGACCCGGCTGGTCGAGGAGGCCGACCGGCGCGCGACCGAGATGGTGTCGGCCGCCGAGCAGCACGCGCAGCAGGTGCGGGAGTCGGTCGCCGGGCTGCACGAGCAGGCCCAGGAGGAGATCGCCGGGCTGCGCAGCGCCGCCGAGCACGCGGCGGAGCGCGCCCGGCGCGAGGCCGAGGAGGAGGCGGACCGGGTCCGCGCCGACGCCTACGCGGAGCGGGAGCGGGCGAGCGAGGACGCGAGCCGGCTGCGCCGCGAGGCGCAGGAGGAGTCGGAGGCCGCCAAGGCGCTGGCCGAGCGGACGATGTCCGAGGCGATGTCGGAGGCCGAGCGGATCCGGTCGGACGTCGCCGAGCACGCCCAGCGGGTGCGCACGGAGGCGTCGGACACCATCGCGGAGGCCGAGCAGGCGGCGGCGCGCACCCGGGCGGACGCCCGCGAGGACGCCAACCGCATCCGGTCGGACGCGGCGACGCAGGCCGACACCCTGATCACCGAGGCGCGTTCCGAGGCGGAGCGGCTCACCACGGAGACGGCCGCCGAGACCGACCGCATCCGCACCGAGACGGTCGCGGAGGCGGAACGCGTCCGCACCGAGGCGACGGACGAGGCCGAGCGGCTGCGCACCGAGGCGGCGGCCGACGCCGAGCGGCTGCGGACGGAGACGGCCGCCGAGGCCGACCGGGTCCGGGCCGAGGCGAGCGCCCGGGCCGAGCAGCTCCTGTCGGAGGCCGGCGGCGAGGCGGAGCGGCTGCGGGCCGAGGCCGCCGAGGCGGTCGGCTCCGCACAGCGGCACGCCGAGCGGCTCCGCACCGAGGCGGAGCGGCTCAAGGCCGAGGCGGCGGCGGAGGCCGAACGGGTCACGGCGGCCGCCCGCGAGGAGGCCGAGCGCACCCTGGACGAGGCCCGCAAGGATGCCAACAAGCGGCGTTCGGAGGCGGCCGAGCAGGTCGACACGCTCATCACGGAGACCACGGCCGAGGCCGACAAGCTGCTCACCGAGGCCCAGCAGCAGGCGCAGAAGACCACCGCGGACGCCGAGTCGCAGGCCGACACGATGGTCGGCGCGGCCCGCGCGGAGGCCGACCGGATCGTCGCCGAGGCGACGATCGAGGGCAACACCCGGGTGGAAAAGGCCCGTACGGACGCGGACGAGCTGCTCGTCGGCGCCCGGCGGGACGCGACGGCCATCAGGGAGCGCGCGGAGGAGCTGCGCGAGCGCCTCACCTCCGAGATCGAGGAGCTGCACGAGCGGGCCCGCCGCGAGGCCGCCGAGACGATGAAGTCGGCCGGCGACCGCTGCGACGCGCTCATCAAGGCCGCCGAGGAGCAGCTCGCCAAGGCCGAGGCGAAGGCCAAGGAGCTGGTGTCGGAGGCCAACTCCGAGGCCGGCAAGGTGCGCATCGCCGCCGTCAAGAAGGCCGAGGGCCTGCTGAAGGAGGCCGAGCAGAAGAAGGCCTCGCTGGTCCGGGAGGCCGAGGAGCTCAAGGCCGAGGCGGTCCGGGAGGCCCGGCGCACGGTCGAGGAGGGCAAGCGCGAGCTGGAGATCCTGGTGCGGCGCCGCGAGGACATCAACGCCGAGATCTCCCGGGTGCAGGACGTGCTGGAGGCGCTGGAGTCCTTCGAGGCCCCGGCGGGCGGCAAGGACAACGGGGTCAAGGCCGGTGCGACGATCGGCGCCCCCCGTTCGGGTGGCAAGTCGTCAGACGGCTAGCCTCGGAGGAGGTTTCCGTGTCTCCTGGAAGGCTCTGACTCATCGCCGCCTTGACCTTTGATCTGGAGTTTGGCAAGCCGTCCAGGGGTCAGCCACTCAAAAGAGGTGTCATTCTCCAGATCAAACACGCATCCGCTCGATGACACACCGCAATGACGCCTAGGATTCCCTCTATCACCTCACCGGTCTCTTTCGACAGGAACCCCATGAGCGACACTTCCCCCTACGGCTTCGAGCTTGTGCGGCGTGGGTACGACCGCGCTCAGGTGGACGAACGTATCTCCAAGCTCGTCTCCGACCGTGACAGCGCCCTGTCCCGCATCACCGCTCTGGAAAAGCGCATCGAGGAGCTCCACCTCGAGACCCAGAACGCCCAGGCCCAGGTCAGCGACGCCGAGCCGTCGTACGCCGGTCTCGGTGCCCGGGTCGAGAAGATCCTGCGCCTCGCCGAGGAGGAGGCGAAGGACCTGCGGGAAGAGGCCCGGCGCGCCGCCGAGCAGCACCGCGAGCTGGCCGAGTCGGCCGCCCAGCAGGTGCGCAACGACGCCGAGTCGTACGCCGCGGAGCGCAAGGCCAAGGCCGAGGACGAGGGCGTCCGGATCGTCGAGAAGGCCAAGAGCGACGCGTCGCAGCTGCGGGCCGAGGCGCAGAAGGACGCGCAGTCCAAGCGCGAGGAGGCGGAAGCCCTCTTCGAGGAGACCCGCGCCAAGGCCGCGCAGGCCGCCGCCGACTTCGAGACGAACCTCGCCAAGCGCCGGGAGCAGTCCGAGCGCGACCTGGCCTCCCGTCAGGCCAAGGCCGAGAAGCGCCTCGCGGAGATCGAGCACCGCGCGGAGCAGCTGCGTCTGGAGGCGGAGAAGCTGCGCACGGACGCCGAGCGCCGTGCCCGCCAGACCGTCGAGACGGCGCAGCGCCAGGCCGAGGACATCGTGGCCGACGCCAACGCCAAGGCCGACCGCATCCGTTCCGAGTCGGAGCGCGAGCTCGCCGCCCTCACCAACCGCCGCGACTCCATCAACGCGCAGCTGACCAACGTGCGCGAGATGCTGGCGACCCTCACGGGCGCCGCGGTGGCCGCCGCCGGTACGCCGGCCGAGGACGAGTCGGTCTCCCGCGGGGTGCCGGCCCAGCAGACCCGCTGACGCGGGGCGCGGACCGGCCGGAGCAGGGAAGTACCCGGGCGAAGCCCTCTGCCACTGGGGTGGCAGGGGGCTTCGCCCCGTTCTAGCGTGGCCGCATGATCGAGCTCGAGGGGCTGACCAAGCGGTACGGCGAGAAGGTGGCGGTCGACGACCTCACGTTCACCGTCAGGCCCGGCATCATCACCGGCTTCCTCGGGCCGAACGGTGCGGGCAAGTCGACCACCATGCGGATGGTGCTGGGACTGGACCGGCCCACCTCCGGGGACGTCCGCATCGACGGCCGCCGCTACGACCAGTTGAAGGACCCCCTCACGTACATCGGCGCCCTGCTGGACGCCAAGGCGATGCACGGCGGGCGCAGCGCCTACAACCATCTGCTGTGCCTGGCGCAGGCCAACGGGATCCCGTCCCGCCGGGTGCACGAGGTGCTGGACACCGTCGGGCTGACGGCGGTCGCGAAGAAGAAGGCCAAGGGTTTCTCCCTCGGCATGGGCCAGCGGCTCGGCATCGCCGGGGCGCTGCTCGGCGATCCTCGGATCCTGATGTTCGACGAGCCGGTCAACGGCCTGGACCCCGAGGGCATCCACTGGATCCGCACTCTGATGAAGACGCTGGCCGCCCAGGGCCGTACGGTCTTCGTCTCCTCCCATCTGATGAGCGAGATGGCGCTGACCGCCGACCACCTGGTCGTCATCGGCCAGGGCAGGCTGCTGGCGGACACCTCGATGGCCGAGTTCATCGAGGAGAACTCGCGCGGTTACGTCCGGATCCGCACCCCGCAGCGGGAGCGGCTGCTCGACGTGCTGCACGACGCCGGGATCACGGTCGTCGAGAGCGGCGCCGAGGTCCTGGAGGTCGACGGCGACATGTCGGAGGCCATCGGCGAGCTGGCGGCGCGGAACCGGATCGTGCTGCACGAGCTGAGCCCGCAACGGGCCTCGCTGGAGGAGGCGTTCATGCAGCTGACGGCGGAGTCGGTGGAGTACCACGCGCACGACGGACAGCCGCTCGCGGCACCGCCGCGGCAGTGGACGGCGCGGGGCGGACAGCAGGACGGACAGCAGGACGGGCGGCGGGGCGGACAGCAGGACGGGCGGCGGGGCGGACAGCAGCGGACACAGCGGTGGGGCAGCGACTGGAGGCAGCGATGAGCACGACCGCGACACAGGTCGTCCGGTCCGAGTGGACCAAGATCCGGTCGGTGGCGTCCACGGTGTGGACCCTGTCCCTGGCCCTGGTCCTCACCGTCGCCCTCGGCATGCTGATCTCGGTCCTGTCGAAGAACGAGTTCGGCGACCTGAGCAGGCGGGACCAGTTCTCCTTCGACCCGACCTTCATCAGCTTCGCCGGGATGAGCATCGGCCAGCTGGCGATGATCGTCTTCGGGGTGCTGGTGGTGGCGAACGAGTACAGCTCCGGCATGATCCGCACCTCGCTGGCGGCCGTGCCGCAGCGCGGCACCTTCCTGTTCAGCAAGATCGCCGTGGCCACCGGTCTCGCCCTGGTCGTCTCCATGATCACCAGCTTCGTCGCCTTCTTCCTCGGTCAGGCGATGCTCGGCGACCTCAAGGCGTCGATCGGCGACCCGGGTGTGCTGCGGGCGGTCATCGGCGGCGGCCTCTACATGACCCTCATCGCGATGTTCTCGATGGGGGCCGCCGCGATGCTGCGCTCCCCGATGCTGTCGCTCGGCATCCTGATGCCGTTCTTCTTCCTGATCTCCAACATCCTCGGCCACGTCGACGTGACCAAGAAGGTCGGCCGGTTCCTGCCCGACCAGGCCGGCAGCAAGATCATGCAGGTGGTGACGCCGATCGACGACGACGCCCCGTACGGCCCCTGGGGCGGCCTGGGGATCATGGTGGTGTGGGTGGTGGCGTCGCTCGTCGGCGGGTACCTCGTGCTGAAGCGGCGCGACGCCTAGTGCCGCGGCAGGCGACGTTCGCCCGGTGAGGAGCGGCGTCCGGTGCGTGCTCCGGGGCCCCCGGCCGGAGGCTGGGGGAGTGCCGGCCGGAAGCCCTCGTACTGTGGACTACTCGGGCTTCCGGCCGGTGCGGCGGGTGGGGGCACCCCCTCGGGGGAGCGTGCCGGGCGTCGCGACGGGGCGAACGTCGCCTGCCGCGGCACTAGGAAGGGCCTCGGGGCGGCCGGTTTTTTTACCCGGTCTTGAAGGGAACCGTCAGCGCCTCGATATCCTCCTAACTCTTACGGGGGCGTGTGCCCCGCTGTCCTGAACCTTTCGATGGGTGCGGAGCATGATCGAGGCAGTCGGCCTGACCAAGCGCTACGGCGACAAGACCGCTGTGTACAACCTGTCCTTCCGGGTGCGGCCCGGTGCCGTGACCGGGTTCCTCGGGCCCAACGGCTCCGGCAAGTCGACGACGATGCGCATGATCCTCGGCCTGGACAACCCGACCGCGGGCCACGTGACGATCGGCGGCCACCCGTACCGCAGGCTCCCCAACGCGCCCCGCCAGGTCGGTGCCCTGCTCGACGCCAAGGCGGTGCACGGCGGCCGGTCCGCCCGCAACCACCTGCTGAGCCTGGCCCAGCTGTCGGGCATCCCCGCCCGGCGCGTGGACGAGGTGCTCGGCGTGGTCGGTCTGCAGGACGTGGCCAAGCGGCGTTCCAAGGGCTTCTCGCTCGGCATGGGCCAGCGGCTCGGCATCGCCGCCGCACTGCTCGGCGACCCCCAGGTGCTGCTCTTCGACGAGCCGGTCAACGGCCTGGACCCCGAGGGCATCCTCTGGGTGCGGAACCTGATGAAGGCCCTCGCGGCGGAGGGCCGTACGGTCTTCGTCTCCTCGCACCTGATGAGCGAGATGGCGCTGACCGCCGATCACCTGATCGTCATCGGGCGCGGCCAGCTGCTCGCCGACATGAGCGTGACGGACTTCATCTCGGCGAACTCCGCCGACTTCGCGCGGGTGCGCACCCCGGACACCGAGCCGCAGCTGCGCGAGAAGCTGACGTCCGCGCTGACCGAGGCGGGCGGGCACGTGCTGCCCGAGCAGGACGGGGCGCTGCGCGTGACCGGCCTGGCGCTGCCGCGGATCAGCGACATCGCGCACGAGTCCGACGTACGGCTGTGGGAGCTGTCGCCGCACCAGGCCTCGCTGGAGGAGGCGTACATGCGGATGACGCAGGGCGTCGTCGACTACCGGTCGACCATCGACCAGAAGGCCGGGCTCCAGCAGCCGCTGCCGCCCGGTGCGCAGCCTCCGATGCCGGTGCCGGGCCAGGGCCAGCCGGGCTGGTACGCTCCGCCGCCGCAGCCGGGCGGTCTGCCCGCGCCGGCGCCGCAGGGTGCGCCCGGTCAGGCCCCCGCGGGCCCGTACGGCGCCCCGGCCGCTCCCGGCGCGCCCTCGGCGGGCGCGCCGTCGGACAACCCGTACGCGCGGCAGGCCTCATCGGCCCCCGCGACACCCCCGGCCGCCCCCGCGACACCTCCGGCGGCCCCCGCGACACCTCCGGCGGCCCCCGCCGCGCCCGCCGCCCCGGCTTCCGCCGCCGACCCCTCCCCCGCGCCCGTCACCGACCCGACCAAGTCCGAGGACGCCCGATGAGCACGCCCCAGCCCCCGATGCCGCAGGCCGCGCCCGAGTGGCAGGCGGCGCCCGGTTCGCCGTACCCCACCTACACCTCGCCGATCCCGGTGGTGCCCACGCATCTCGGGCACGCGCTGGCCTCCGAGTGGACCAAGATCAGGTCGGTGCGCTCGACGATGTGGACGCTGGGCGTGTTCGTCCTGCTGGTCCTCGGCATCGGAACGCTGGCCGGTGTGGTGGTGGCGAGCTCCAGCACGGACGCGTCCGGTGAGAACGCGCTCAGCCTCGGCTTCTTCGGTCTGCTGCTCGGCAGCATGTGCGTCATCACGCTCGGCGTGCTGACCACGGCCTCGGAGTACGGCACCGGCATGATCCGCACGACGATGACCGCCTGCCCCAGCCGCGGCCGGGTGCTCGTCGCGAAGGCGATCGTCTTCTTCCTGGTCGCGTTCGTGGTGACGCTGGTGTCCGCGACGCTCGTCGCCCTGCTGCACGTGGCTCTGCTGGAGGACCACGGCACGGTGCCGCCCACCGGCGAGGAGTGGCTGAAGAGCACCGTGGGCATCTCGCTCTACATCGCGCTGCTCGGGCTGCTCTCGCTCGCCGTCGGCTCCGTCATCCGGCACTCGGCCGGGGCCATCACCCTCATGATCGGACTCGTGCTGGCGCCGCTGGTGATCGCCCTGTTCATGTTCGCGCAGTCCCTGGAGGACGTGCGCACCGCCCTGCTGGAGTACTCGATCCCCAACCAGATGAGCGTCTTCTACACCAACTCGCTCTCGGAGTCCGGCCCGTCCGGCTGGGACCCGCTGTGGATCATGATCGGCGCAACGGCCGTCGTGTTCGTCGGCGCCTACGCCCTGCTCCAGCGGCGGGACGTCTGACCGGCCCTCAGAACCTCGGCGCGTTCCGGGACCGCTGCACCCGCGTGGTGCGGCGGTCCTTCGCGTTCCAGCAGGACTTGTGCCAGTGCCGGCGGTCGTCGACGCCCGAGTACGCCGGCCAGGCCACCACGTGCGGGACACCGTCCGGGATCAGCTGGTCGCAGCCCGGGCAGCGGTACGACTTCCCCTGCGCGCTCGCGCCGGCCACGTGCCGCACGCTCCAGTCCTCGCCCCGCCAGCTCTCCGACGACTGCCAGCCGCCGTAGCGGCCGGAGCCGTCGTCCTCGGCGCTCCGGCCGGACACACCGGCTCCCTTGGGTCGGTTGCGACGCGGGGACACAGGACACCTCACGGAGCTATACAGGAAGCACGGACCGCGTCCAGCCTACGCGGCACGGGTCAAGCGCCCTCGGGCCTCCCTCGACGGCCGATTCTGCAGACAATCCGCATATCCCCTCCCCGGCCGTGTCCTCGGCACGTGTCGGGTGGTTATGCCCTGCGGGGGAGCTCCGTGTCGGAGCCGAGGAAGCAGGAAGAGCAATGCGCGTTGGAAGTTTCGTGTTGGGCGCCCAGTTCCCGGGCCAGGGCCAGGGAGAGGCGCTGCACCGCGCGGTCCGCTCCGCCGAGGTCGCCGAGGAGGCGGGGCTCGACACGGTCTGGCTGGCCGAGCACCACTTCGTGCCGTACGGCACGTGTCCGTCGGCCGTGACGCTGGCCGCGCTGCTGCTGGGCCGCACCCGCCGCATCCGGATCGGCACGGCGGTCAGCGTGCTGCCCACCGTCCATCCCGTGGCACTCGGCGAGCAGGCCGCGCTGCTGCACGTCACGAGCGGCGGCCGGTTCTCGCTGGGCGTGGGCCGCGGCGGCCCGTGGATCGACCTGGAGGTGTTCGGCGCGGGCCTGGAGGCGTACGAGGCGGGGTTCCCGGAGTCACTCGATCTGCTGATGCGCTGGCTTCGCGAACCGGCCGTCGCCGCCTCGGGGGACCGCTTCCGGTTTCGCGAGGTGCCCGTCGTCCCGCGGCCCTCGGAGGCCCTGTCGGAGGCGCCGGGGCCGGAGGTCGTGGTGGCCTGCACGTCCCCGTCGAGCGTGCGCACGGCGGCCGAGCGGGGACTGCCGATGCTGCTCGGGATGCACGTCGGGGACGAGGAGAAGGCCGAGATGGTCGCCCTGTGGCGGCGGCACGCCCGCGCCGCCGGGCGTCCGGACACGGAGATCCGCGACGCGGCCCATGTCTCGGCCGGCGTCTGCCAGATCGCGGACCGGCGCGCCGACGCGGCGGAGACGCTGCTCAAGGCGATGCCGGGCTGGCTGCGGCAGGGGCTGGGCGCCCATGTCACGGTGGACGGCCGCGCCCGGCGGATGCGCGACCCGCTGGCGTACACCGAACTGCTCTGCGGGCTGCACCCGGTGGGCACGCCCCGGTTGTGCGCGGACCGGCTCGCGGCGACCGGCGAGCGGACCGGCATCTCCCGTTTCGCGCTGCTCGTCGAGGGCTCCGGCGACCTCGCGGCGACCGAGGAGAACGTGCGGCGCCTCGGGGCCGAGGTACTCCCCCAGCTCCGCTGAGCGGGCCGGGGACGGACGGATGCCCGGTGCCCGCGAAGGGCCGGGCGGGAAGCTTGCCGCTCCGGTACGAACTGCACCTCCCGCGTACGGAGCGGCAAGCGGACGGCCATCGCGTCAGCAGTCGCGGAACTCGGGCGACTGGTTCAGCACTTGGCTGCGCACCGAGGTGAAACGGGTCAGCGTCTCGTCGACGGAGGGGTCCAACGGGAACACCGCCACCCGGTGGCAGTTCTGGAAGGCCAGCCGCACCCCGAAGTGCCGCTGCAGCGCACCGCGTATGGCGTCACTCGCGAGCGCACGCAGCAGCTGACCGCGCGCCTGCTCGTCCGGCGGGGGCGTCTGGTTGTCGGCGAAGGCTCCGCCGTCGACCTTCAGCTGCGCCACCAGGGAGCTGATCATCTCCCATGCGTAGGGCAGGGAGGTCCGGACGCAGTCGACGAATTCTGCTTCGTCGACCTCGCCTCGCTCGGCCTTTTCGAGTAGGGCCGGTGAGACGTCGAGCGACATGGGTTCTCCTCTCGCACCCCCGACCAGCAGGGGTTGCCGGACAGTGAAGGGAGCGCGCGATGTCGGACACGCTACGTACACGCATCGCGACCTCCCGTTCAATACCGTAAGCAACCGATCGGGACCGCACCAGGAGAATGCCCAGATGGGCCCCATCCGGTACGCACACAATCGGCCAGTGCGCAACACGGGATCATTGGGAGAAGTGAGACGTTCCATCGGAGGCCGGGAGCGGAGGCGAATCGCTTCGGGACGGTCGCGTCGAGTAGCGTTGCCGACCATGCGTCTCGTCATTGCCCGCTGCTCCGTCGACTACGCCGGACGGCTCACCGCCCACCTTCCCTCGGCCCCGCGGCTGATCCTGGTCAAGGCGGACGGCAGCGTCTCGATCCATGCCGACGACCGGGCCTACAAGCCCCTGAACTGGATGTCGCCGCCGTGCACCCTCAAGGAGGGCTCCGGTGACGAGGCGGGCGTCTGGACCGTCGTCAACAAGGCGGGCGAGAAGCTCATCATCACGATGGAGGAGATCCTCCACGACTCCTCGCACGAACTGGGCGTGGACCCCGGCCTGATCAAGGACGGCGTGGAAGCGCACCTCCAGGAGCTGCTCGCCGACCGCATCGAGACCCTCGGCGAGGGCTACACCCTGATCCGCCGCGAGTACCCGACGGCCATCGGGCCGGTCGACATCCTGTGCCGGGACGCCGACGGGAAGACCGTCGCCGTCGAGATCAAGCGGCGCGGCGAGATCGACGGCGTGGAGCAGCTCACGCGCTATCTGGAGCTGTTGAACCGCGATCCCCGTCTCGCCCCGGTCCGCGGCATCTTCGCGGCCCAGGAGATCAAGCCCCAGGCACGCGTCCTCGCCACCGACCGCGGCATCGGCTGCACGGTGCTGGACTACAACGCCCTGCGCGGCATCGAGGACGACAAGCTGCGGCTGTTCTGAGCGGTACGGGCGTGAGCCCGCGTGCGTGAGGGGCCGGGTCCGTGGTGCGGACCCGGCCCCTCACGCGTCGCGCCCTCAGATGATCTGCCCGGTGGCCGGAGCGGATCCCGTGCCGCCGGTCGCGGTACCGCTCTGCGTCGCGGTCGCGGGGCTGCTGACGGGAGCGCTCGCGGTGGTCGGGGTGGTGGTGCCGGGCCGGGTCGCGCTGTCGGAGGTCGACGGGGTCGACGGCGAGGACGGCGCCGTCGTCGGCGTCCCGGAGGGCGGCTCGGTCGTGGGCGTCGCGGACGGCGGGGTGGTGGGCGGCTTGGACGAGGCCGACGGCTTGGGCGTCGTGGGCGACTCGGACGACGCCGACGGCTGCGGCTTCGTCGGCCCGCCCGAGGCGCTCGGGCCGCTCGGGCCGCCGGTGCCGCTCGGGCTTCCGGGTCCGCCGCTGCCGCTGGGGCTGCTCGACGGCCGGCCCGAGGCGGTCGGCGTCGGGTCGTCGGAGGTGCCGGGGGTGCCGTCCGGGCCGGGGTCGGTCGGCCGTGCGGTCGCCTCACCGGTGTCCACGGAGCCGTCGCCGTCGTCCTTCGGCCGGTCGGCGCCCAGGCTGCCGTCGTCGACGCCCTGGCTGGCCGACGGGTTGACGCCGACCTGGTCGGAGGGCGTGCCCGCGTCGTTCTCGGAGGTGGCGCCGAGCGTCACCACCGTGCCGAGCACGGCGACGAGCAGCGCGCCCGCGCCGGCGGCCACCAGGTTGCGCCGCGCGAGGCCCCTGATGCCGCCCATGGCCTTGCGGGACGACCCCGGGGACGGATCCCGGCGGGCGATGAGCGTCGGGGACTGCGGCTGCGGCTGGAGCGGCGGGAAGGGCGCGGGCACACCGGCCGACGGCGACGCCGACTCCTCGTGCCGGGCGTCGGGCACCTCCTCGGCCGCGGTCGGGCCGAAGACGGCGACGGGTCCCGCGCCGACGGCCGCGGCTCCGGCTCCGGCGGCACCGGGCGCGCCCGTGCCGGTGCCCAGGCCGGGGGTGTCCCCGGAGCGGTCGGCCACCAGGGCGAGGGCGCGGCGGCCCGAGACGGCGCCGCGCTTGTCGGAGAGCGCGCCGCGCAGCCCGATGGACGCCTCCAGCTCGGCGCGGGCCCGGTCGAGCTGTCCCTCGCACAGTGCGAGGACGCCGAGCTCGTGGTGGAAGTAGGCCTGTTCGGCGACGTCTCCGGCGAGCCGGGAGGCCTCGGCGCCGGAGCGCAGCGCCCGTTCCCAGGCGCTCCAGTGCAGCCCGGCGGCGAACGCGGGGGCCGCGGTGCGGGCCAGCTGGACGGCGGGGCTCTCCTCGCCGTCCTCGGGCGGGGTCGTCGCCGGCACCAGCACGGCGAGGGCGGCCAGGACGGCGTCGGCCTCGGCGCAGACGCGCTCGGGGGTGACCGAGGGGTGCCCGGCCCACCAGGCGTAGTGCCCGGCGACGGTCGACGCCTTCTCCTCGACGTCGTCGGCGTACCCGGCGCCCTCCAGCTGGGCGAGCACCCCGGCGGCGAGCCGGTAGCGGGAGCCGACCGGCGAGACCAGCCCGCCGTCGGCCAGCTCGCCGAGGGCGGCGTCCGCGTGGGTGTCGCCGACCAGCGCGGGCAGGTGCGCCTGGTGCGGCACCTCGCCGCCGAGGGCGACGGCGAACTCCAGGGTGGCGCGGGCCGAGGCGCTCATCCGGGAGGCGAGCAGCGGCGCGGGCGCGGCGGCCTCGCCGACGGACGGCAGGGGCACCTCGTCGCTCTCGGCGGCGTCGTGGGGCGTGCCGTCGGCCGGGCGGGCGTCGGCGAAGACGCCGAACTCGTCGACGGCGTCGGCGCCGGCCCGCAGCCGGTCGCGCCGGCGCAGCAGCGCACCGGCCTGCACGAACCGCAGGGGCAGGCCCTCGGACTCGAACCAGAGGTCGCCGGCCCAGTTGGCCTCCTCGTCGGTGAGGGACCGGCCGGCGGCGCGCTCCAGCAGCTCCACGCCGTCCGAGCGGTCCAGGCCGGTGAGGAAGACCTCCTCGACGGCGGAGACGGCGGAGGGGGCGGGCACGTCCGGCGTCGCGGCGACGAGGAAGGCGCACTCGGGGGTGGCGGCGAGCAGTTCGTCGAGGGCTGCGCCGCCGAACTCCACGTCGTCCAGGACGACGACCGCGCCGATCTCGCGGACGAGGCCGAGCAGCTCTTCCCGGTCCGGCCGGTGCAGGGGGGCGCGGTACACGGCGTGGAAGAGGTCGTACAGCAGGTCGTCGGCCGTGCGACGGAAGCCGCTGAGGCGGACGACGCCGTCGGGCGCGAGACCGGCGCAGTCCTCGGCGACGACGTCGAGGAGGCTGGTGCGGCCGGAGCCGGCGGGGCCGGTCAGGCGCACGGAACGGCCGCGGGCGAGCAGTCGCACCAGGCGTTCGCGTTCGTCCTCGCGGGCCAGCAGCCCCAGCACGGTCCGGGTCGGCCCCGGCGGAACGGGCGGGCGGCCGGCGCGGTCCAGCTCGGCGCGTTCGGCCGCGGTGAGCTTCTCCGGGCGGGCGGGGCGCTCGGCGGGCGGGCAGACCTCGATCTCGCTGCCGTCGACGGGGTTGACCGTGAGCAGGAAGTCACCGGAGACGAGCTGCACGGTGCGGGCGAGCGCGGGCGTGTGCTGTCCGAAGTCGGGCGTGAGGGGGTCCCTGGGCGGGCGCGGGCGCGGCGTGCCGCCGCCGTGGCCGTGCTCCTCGGGTCCCCGGTCGTTCGGGTCCATAGGTTCAAGCCCCCCAAAAGCGTCGTGTGCCGGGTCCCCGGTCGGGACCACCCCTCCCGGCCTTGCCGCACACCGCGCTGTCGCTTCTGGTCCGGGCCCGCCAGTGGGTTGCGATGCGACGGGCAGCCAGACCCTAAACCTTCGCTCAGTATCTCCGACAGGCCGGGGTGCCGTCCCGTCCGAGAGGTCACAGTCTCGTGAGGATTGGTCCCGTGAGGATTGCGCGCCTCGGGCGTTTCGCCGGGACGGCGCCCGGGTCCCTGCGGCGGGGCGTTCCGCGGCCGCCGGGTGCGACGGCCGCCGGGGGTCACACCCTGGGCAGGGTCTCCACGCCGATGCCGCCCTCGATGGCCAGGATCCTGTGCAGCCGGGTGGCCACCAGCAGGCGCTGCATCTGCAGCGGTACGCCGCGCAGCACCAGGCGCCGGCCGCAGCGGCCGGCCCTCCGGTGGGCCCCCATGATCACCCCGAGTCCGGTGGCGTCCCAGGAGTCCAGCTCTGACAGGTCCAGGACCAGGTCGCCGACTCCGCCGTCGACGGCCGAGTGCAGGACCGTACGGGCGTCCGCCGCGCTGCGGACGTCGAGGCGGCCCCCGACGACCAGCTCGACGTGGTCGCCCCTGATGTGCATATGCGCTCCCCGGCGTGCGTCTTGTGCTCGGCGATGTGACTCACGGGTGATCTCCCGCCCGCGAGGTGGTCTCTCGGCGATATCAGGTCACGCAACCTCTGACCGGCCGAAACGGTCGGAGGTTGCCGTCTGTGAGCGAACCGGTACCGAATTCACCCCGGCGTGTGATGTTGCCCGGGCCGGGGGCGGACTCGGTGCGGACTCAGTGCTTGTAGAAGCCCTGCCCGCTCTTGCGCCCGATGTCACCGGCGTCCACCATCCGGCGCATCAGCTCCGGCGGGGCGAACTTCTCGTCCTGGGACTCGGTGTAGATGTTGCTCGTGGCGTGCAGCAGGATGTCGACGCCCGTGAGGTCGGCGGTGGCCAGGGGGCCCATGGCGTGGCCGAAGCCCAGCTTGCAGGCGAGGTCGATGTCCTCGGCGGTGGCGACGCCCGACTCGTACAGCTTCGCGGCCTCGACGACGAGGGCGGAGATGAGACGGGTCGTCACGAAGCCGGCGACGTCCCGGTTGACGACGATGCAGGTCTTGCCGGTGGACTCGGCGAACTCGCGGGCGGTGGCGAGCGTTTCGTCGCTGGTCTTGTAGCCGCGTACCAGCTCGCACAGCTGCATCATCGGGACCGGCGAGAAGAAGTGCGTGCCGACGACCCGCTCGGGGCGCTCCGTCACGGCCGCGATCTTGGTGATCGGGATGGCGGAGGTGTTGGACGCGAGGATCGCCTCGTCCTTCACCAGCTTGTCGAGGGCGCGGAAGATCTCGTGCTTGACCTCCAGCTTCTCGAAGACGGCCTCGACGACGACGTCCGCGTCGGCGGCGGCGTCCAGGTCGGTGGTCGCGGTGATGCGGGCGAGGGCCGCCTCGGCGTCGTCCGCGGCCAGCCTGCCCTTGGCGACGAACTTGTCGTACGACGCCTTGATGCCGTCGGTCCCCCGCCGGAGCGCCTCGTCGGTCACGTCGCGCAGAACGACGTCCCAGCCCGCCTGCGCGGAGACCTGGGCGATGCCGGACCCCATGAGTCCCGCTCCGATGACGGCGAGCTTCCGTGTCACTGTGCGACTCCCCTGATACAGGCCGTTTGTGTCCTCTCGGCCGGAGATTAGCGGGCGTGAGCCGCTGTGTGACCGGTTAGTAACGCGCGTCACGTCTCAAATGACGGACGTCACACCGGGGGGTGCCGTTCGGCTGTCAGTCCGCGCCCCGGACGGCGTAGTTGAGCACCCTGTCGCCCAACAGGTCCTCCATCTCGTCCAGCAGCACGAGGATGTCGCGGGACACCTCGGCGGGCTTCCCGCCGTCCATCAGGCGGCGGCCGATGGTCGTCGTCACCGTGCCGTGGAGCCAGCTGATCTGTCCCGCCATCAGCGAGGGCACGGGGTCGTCGTCCGGGGCGCCGGTCTCCTCGCGCAGGGTGCGCTCCAGGTTGTCCTGCGCCTCCTGGGCGATCGCCCAGAGCCGGGAACGCAGCGCGGGCGAGGAGTGGATGACCCCTGTGAAGCGCGCGTACCCGTCCATGAGGCCGACCCGGGGCGAAACGGACTCGACCTCCTCGCGCAGCTCGCGCAGCACGGCCTGAGCCGCCGACTCCCCGTCGCGCCGCCCGCGCACCCAGCGGGAGAGCCGGTCGACCACGCCTTCGGAGCGGTCGAGGAAGAGGTCCTCCTTGGCCGGGAAGTAGTTGTAGACCGTGTTGACGGAGACGTTCGCGGCGTCCGCGATCTCCGCCACCGTCACGGCCTCGAAGCCGCGTTCCAGGAACAGGCCCGTGGCGACATCCGAGATGTACTGCCGGGTCTGCCGCTTCTTCCGTTCCCTGAGTCCCTCGGCCATGCCCGCATCCTAACTTCGCTGGGGCTGCTCAAAACTTGGGGTCATTGCAAATTTTCATTGACTCTGTTTTTCTGGAGCGCATGGCAATCATCAGTACGGCCGGTCTGGCCCGTACCTTCGAGACCAGGCGCGGCCCCGTCGAGGCGGTGCGCGGTATCGACCTGACCGTCCGCGAGGGCGAGATCCTCGGCTTCCTGGGCCCCAACGGCGCCGGCAAGACCACGACCCTCCGGATGCTCACGACCCTGCTCGCCCCCACCGCCGGCGCCGCCACCGTCGCCGGTCACGACCTGGTGGCCGACCCGGCCGGGGTGCGCCGGGCCTGCGGGTACGTGGCGCAGTCGGGCGGCGTGGACCCGCAGATCACCGTGCGGGAGGAGCTGGTCACCCAGGGCCGCCTGTACCGCCTGTCCAGGGCGCGGGCCGCCGAGCGCGCCGAGGAGCTGGCCCGCGACCTGGACCTCGACGGGCTGCTCGACCGCGCGTGCGGCGCGCTCTCCGGCGGACAGCGGCGCCGGCTGGACATCGCGATGGCGCTCACGCACCGCCCGGAGGTGCTCTTCCTGGACGAGCCGACGACCGGCCTGGACCCGGGCAGCCGCGCCGACCTGTGGGACCTGGTGCGCCGGCTGCGCGACGGGCACGGCACCACGGTCTTCCTGACCACCCACTACCTCGACGAGGCCGACGCCCTCTCCGACCGCCTGGTCGTCGTCGACCGGGGCGTGGTGGCGGCCGAGGGCACCCCGGCCGCCCTGAAGCTGGAGTACGGCGGCTCGCTCGACGCCTCCCTCCAGGACACCTTCCTCGCCATCACCGGCCGCGGCGCCGCACCCGCGGACGCCGCCCCCGTAGCCGTATAGAACTCCGAGGATCCGAGGACCCCGATGCTGCTCCACGACACCGGTCTCGTCTACGGCCGCTATCTGCGCCAGTCCCTGCGCTCCCGCTTCGCGCTGCTCTTCGGCGTCCTGATGCCGCTGCTGTACCTGCTCTTCTTCGGCCCGCTGCTGACCGACCTGCCGCTCGGCGGACGGGGCAGCTCCTGGCAGCTGCTCGTGCCCGGCCTGCTGCTCCAACTCGGCCTGTTCGGTGCCTCCTTCGCGGGCTTCTCGATCATCATCGAGAACGGCCAGGGCGTGGTCGAGCGCATGCGCGTCACACCCGTCAGCCGCCTCGCGCTGCTGCTGGGGCGGGTACTGCGGGACGCCACGGTCTTCGCCTCCCAGGCGGTGCTGCTGGTCCTGGCGGCGGTGGTCATGGGCCTGCGCGCGCCCCTGCCCGGCGTCCTGATCGGCTTCGCGTTCGTCGCGCTGCTCACGGTGTCGCTGGCGTCGCTGTCGTACGCGCTGGCCATGAAGGTCCGCACGCCACAGGAGTTCGGACCCACGATCAACGCGCTGACGATGCCGTCGATGCTGCTGTCCGGCCTGATGCTCCCGATGACCCTGGGCCCGGCGTGGCTGGACGTGCTGTCGCACCTGATGCCGTTCCGCTATCTGGTGGACGCGGTGCGGGACGCCTACGTCGGCAGCTACGCGACGGCGCACATGCTGTACGGCGTCCTCGTCTCCGTCGCCTTCACCGCACTGGCCGTGACGGTGGGCACACGCGTCTTCCGGACCGCCGGAGCGTAACTACGCTGGCCTCATGGTCAACCTGACGCGCATCTACACCCGGACCGGCGACCAGGGCACCACCGCCCTCGGCGACATGAGCCGGGTTCCCAAGACCGACCTGCGGATCTCCGCGTACGCCGACGCCAACGAGGCGAACGCGGTGATCGGCACGGCGATCGCCCTCGGCGGCCTGCCCGAGGAGGTCGTGAAGGTCCTCGTCCGCGTCCAGAACGACCTGTTCGACGTGGGCGCGGACCTGTCGACGCCGGTGGTGGAGAATCCGCAGTACCCGCCGCTGCGCGTCGAGCAGTTCTACGTCGACAGACTGGAGGCGGACTGCGACCGCTTCCTGGCCGAGCTGGAGAAGCTGCGCTCCTTCATCCTGCCCGGCGGCACGCCCGGCGCGGCCCTGCTGCACCAGGCGTGCACCGTGGTCCGGCGGGCCGAGCGCTCCACGTGGGCGGCGCTGGAGGTCCACGGCGAGACGATGAACCCGCTCACCGCGACCTACCTGAACCGGCTGTCGGACCTGCTGTTCATCCTGGCCCGCACCGCCAACAAGGAGACCGGCGACGTGCTGTGGGTGCCGGGCGGGGAACGCTAGGCCCGTCGGCGCGCCGGCCGGAACAGGTCCCACGCGGTCTCCGCGCCGCCGACGCACATCATCACGACGCCGACCTTCGCCGGGTCCACGACGGGGACCTCGACTCCCCCGGCGAACAGCCAGAGGGCGATGCCCGCCACGAAGGTGGCACCGCCCTTCCACAGGTTCCGCTCCGACCTCATCGGCGGGTGATCTCCTTCTCCTTCTGCGCCCCGGAGGCGACCGGGGTACCGGCCGGGGGCCGCTTCGGCCAGACGGCGTACGACAGGGCGATCAGGCCGTGGATGCCGGTGACGCGCCAGGCCGTGAGCTGCCAGCTCTCCAGGGAGCCGGTGCGGCTCGGGTCGCCGACGTACCACATGGCCAGCTGGAGCAGCCCGGTCGCCACGACGGCGCCGATCAGCGTGCCGAGCCACACCTTGCCCTCGTGCCAGGCCCGGGCCATGCCGTAGCGCGGCGGTCCGGCCGGTTTCGGCGCCCCGCCCAGCCGGTGGGCGGCGTGTCCGTCGAGCCACTGCACGGTGCGGTGGCCGTGGCCCACGGTGTAGCCGATGTACAGGGCCGCCAGGCCGTGCTCCCAGCTCGGGTCGGCGCCGTTCTTCAGGTCCAGCGCGGTGGCGATCAGCAGCACGATTTCCAGCAGTGGTTCGCACAGCAGCAGCGCCATGCCCGCGCGCGGCTTCTTCAGCAGGTACCGGACGGACAGCCCGGCCGTCAGCAGGACCCAGAAGCCGATCTCGCAGACGATGATCAGGGTGACGATCACGGTGTGCTCCTCTCGATCGCTCTTCCAGCCTCTCCCGCCGGGCGGCCCGGATCGTCGTCGTCGGTGACGAACCTCCGCTACATCGAAAGATGCAGCGCGAGACCCTTCCCCGGGATCAGGCGGGTGCGGCGCGGGCCGTGTTGGATGGTGGCATGGCCGTACGACTCCCCCGCCCGCGCCGCTTCGACGTGTACGCCGCGTCGGCCGGTCTGCTCGGCGGACTGCTGCTGTGGGGCATCGGCCTGGGCGTCCGGCCGGCCGACGAGCCGATCGTGCTGTTCGACGGCCGCTGGCCGCTGCTCGTCCCGCTCGCCGTCACGGCGGGCTGCGAGCTGCTGCGCCGGGCCGCGCCGCGCACCGGCCTGCTGATCGGCACGGCCGCGCTGGTCGGGGACCTGCTCACGCAGGGCAGCCTGGTCACGGTGATCATGTACACCGACCTGATGTACGCCGCCGTCCTCTACGGACCGCCCGCCTCGGCCCGCCGCATCCCGTGGATCACCGGGCTGCTCACGGTGGCCGCCACGATCGTGCCGTTCGCGCTGTGGCGGGTGCCCGAGGCGCTGCTGATCGGCGTCGCCGTCGGCATCGTGTCGTTCGCGCCCGCGTCCACCGGCCTGATCGTGCGCAGCCACCGCGAGGCCGCCGACGCGGCCCGGCTGCGCGCCGAGCAGACCGCGCTGCTGGCCGAGATGGACCGCGTGCAGGCGGTGACCGCGGAACGGTCGCGGATGGCCCGCGAGTTGCACGACATGGTCGCCAACCACCTCTCCGCGATCGCCATCCACTCCACGGCCGCCCTGTCCCTGGACGATCCGGCGACCACCCGGCAGGCCCTGGGCGTGATCCGGGAGAACAGCGTCGACGGACTGGCCGAGATGCGGCGGCTGATCGGCATCCTGCGGGACACCGGCGGGGACACCGGACCGGCCGCCGCGCCCACCCTCGACGGCCTCGGCGCCCTGGTCGACGGCGCCCGCGCCAACGGCCTCGACGTCACCCTGGCGGCGACGCCCGGCGAGGGAGTGCCCGCGCCGGTCGGGCTGGCCGCGTACCGCATCGTGCAGGAGTCGCTGACGAACGCGCTGAAGCACGCGTCGCAGGGGCCGGTCGAGGTGGCCGTCACCCGCGACGGGGCCCTCCTGCGTGTCCGGGTCACCAGCCCGTACGGTGACCGGGACGCGCCGCGGGCCCCCGGCTCGGGCGCCGGTCTGGTCGGCATGCGCGAGCGGGCCGCGCTGCTGCACGGCACCTTCGAGGCCGGGCCCGAGCCGGCGGCCGGCGCCGAGGTCTGGACCGTCCGCGCCACCCTGCCCCTGACCGAAGGAGACCTCTCATGATCCGCGTCCTGGTCGCCGAGGACCAGTCCGCCGTCCGCGCGGGACTGGTGCTCATCCTGGGCAGCGCCCCGGACATCGAGGTGGTCGGCGAGGCCGAGGACGGCGAGCGCGCGGTGGCGCTGGCCCGGGAGCTGCGCCCCGACCTGGTCCTGATGGACGTGCAGATGCCCCGCCTGGACGGGGTGTCGGCGACCCGGCAGGTGGTCGACGAAGGGCTGGCCGACGTGCTCGTGCTGACCACCTTCGACCTCGACGAGTACGTCTTCGGGGCGCTCAGGGCCGGTGCCGCCGGGTTCCTGCTGAAGAACACGGAGGCGAGGGACCTGATCACCGCCGTGCGCACGGTGGCGGGCGGCGAGGGGATCGTCGCCCCGGCCGTCACCCGGCGCCTGATCGCCGAGTTCGCGGCGCGGCCGGCCCGGGAGTCCACCGCCGACCCGGCCGTCCTCGGGAGTCTGACCCGGCGGGAGCGCGAGGTCCTGTCCTGCCTCGGCGAAGGGTTGTCCAACGCCGCGATCGCCGCACGTCTGGACATGGCCGAGGCCACGGTGAAGACGCACGTCAGCCGTCTGCTGGGGAAGCTGGGGCTGCACAACCGGGTGCAAGCGGCGGTACTGGCACAGGAGTTGGGGATCTAGCCGACTCGGCGAGCAGTGGTCCAGACCTATTGACCTCTGGTCCAGACCTTTCTATCCTCGCGGCACTGCGAGCATGCGGTTCAGTCATGCTCACAACAACATCCCCACATAAGGAGGCGCAGCATGCGCTTCAGACACCGAGCCGCGGCACTCGCCGCGACCCTGGCCCTCCCCCTCGCCGGACTGGTCGGGCTCGCGAGCCCCGCCCAGGCGGCCACGAGTGCCACCGCCACCTTCACCAAGACGTCGGACTGGGGCACGGGCTTCGGCGGCAGCTGGACCGTGAAGAACACGGGCACGACGACCATCACCTCCTGGACCGTCGAGTGGGACTTCCCCTCGGGCACCAAGGTCACCTCCGCCTGGGACGCCACGGTCACCAACTCCGCCGACCACTGGACCGCCAAGAACGTCGGCTGGAACGGGACGCTCGCCCCCGGCGCCTCGGTCTCCTTCGGCTTCAACGGCAGCGGCCCGGGCTCCCCCTCCGGCTGCAAGCTCAACGGCGGCAGCTGCGACGGCACCTCCGTCCCCGGCGACGCGCCCCCCTCCGCGCCGGGCACCCCGACCGCCTCCGGCATCACCGACACCTCGGTGAAGCTGTCCTGGCCGGCCGCGACCGACGACAAGGGCGTCAAGAACTACGACGTCCTGCGCGACGGCGCCAAGGTCGCCACCGTGACCGGCACCACGTACACGGACACCGGCCTCACCAAGGGCACCGACTACTCGTACACCGTCCAGGCCCGCGACACCGCCGACCAGACCGGCCCGGTCAGCGGCGCGGTCAAGGTCCGCACCACCGGGACCACGGACCCCGGTCCGCAGCCCGGTGAGAAGGTCAACCTCGGCTACTTCACCGAGTGGGGCGTCTACGGGCGCAACTACCACGTCAAGAACCTGGTGACCTCGGGCTCCGCCTCCAAGATCACCCACATCAACTACGCGTTCGGCAACGTCAAGAACGGTCAGTGCACCGTCGACGACACCTTCGCCGCGTACGAGAAGTCCTACACCGCCGACCAGTCCGTCAGCGGCACCGCCGACACCTGGGACCAGCCGCTGCGCGGCAACTTCAACCAGCTGCGCCAGCTGAAGGCGAAGTACCCGCACATCAAGGTGCTGTACTCCTTCGGCGGCTGGACCTACTCCGGCGGCTTCGGCCAGGCCGCACAGAACGCGGCGGCGTTCGCCAAGTCGTGCAAGGCCGTCGTGGAGGACCCGCGCTGGGCCGACGTCTTCGACGGCATCGACATCGACTGGGAGTACCCGAACGCCTGCGGCCTGACCTGTGACACCTCCGGCCCCGCGGCGTTCAGGACGCTCTCGCAGGCCCTGCGCGCCGAGTTCGGCAAGGACTACCTGATCACCGCCGCGATCACCGCGGACGCCTCCGAGGGCGGCAAGATCGACGCGGCCGACTACGGCGGCGCCGCCCAGTACCTCGACTGGTACAACGTGATGACGTACGACTACTTCGGCGCCTGGGACAAGACCGGTCCGACCGCTCCCCACTCGCCGCTCACCTCGTACCCCGGCATCCCGAAGGAGGGCTTCACCTCCGCCGCCGCGATCGCCAAGCTCAAGGCCAAGGGCGTGCCGTCCGCCAAGCTGCTGCTCGGCATCGGCTTCTACGGCCGCGGCTGGACCGGCGTCACCCAGTCCGCCCCCGGCGGCACCGCCACCGGCCCGGCGGCCGGCACCTACGAGGCGGGCATCGAGGACTACAAGGTCCTCAAGACGGCCTGCCCCGTCACCGGCACCGTGGGCGGCACGGCCTACGCCCACTGCGGCGGCAACTGGTGGTCCTACGACACCCCGTCCACCATCGCCGGCAAGATGACCTGGGCCAAGAACCAGGGCCTGGGCGGCGCGTTCTTCTGGGAGTTCAGCGGCGACACCGCGAACGGCGAGCTGGTGAGCGCCATCGACAGCGGTCTGAGGTAGAACCGAACAGCTCCGAGCGACTTCACCCTCTTCCGGACCTCGTCCGGGGGAGGGTGAACGCGACTACGCCACATTCACGCGCTGACCGGGCGGGGCCGCCTCCAGCCACGCGAGGAACCCGGTCAGCGCGTCCTCGCTCATCGCCAGTTCGAGCCGGGTGCCCTGGTGCAGACAGGCGAGGACGACGGCGTCGGAGAGCAGCGCCAGCTCCTCCTCGCCGTCCGGGAGGCGCCGGCCGGCCACCTCGATCGACGCGCGTTCCAGGACCCGGCGCGGGCGCGGGGAGTACGAGAAGACGCGGTACCACTCGACCCGGTCGCCGTTGTAGCGGGCCACACCGTAGGCCCAGCCCTTGCCGCCGGCGTCGCCCTCCTCGGGCGCGTCCCAGCGCAGGGAACAGTCGAAGGTGCCGCCGGAACGCTGGATCAGCCTGCGGCGCAGACCGAAGACGAACAGTCCGACCACCACCAGGGCGACGACAATTCCGCACACGGTCAGAGCGAGGACCATCGGCACCGACCTCCTCGTCTCCTAGGTAACGGAACGGAAAAATCACCCTGATCTGCCTCAGCCGCGGCCGGGTCCGGATCGCTCCGGTCCCAGCCGCGGCTGAGTGACGTCATAGCACAGCGTCGTGGGTCAGCGCCCCGCCGCCGCGCGCAGTCGGACGTCCGCGCGGCGCTCGGCGTGGGCGTCGCCCTCCGCCTTCGCGCGCTCGAGCTCGCGCTCCGCACGCTGGACATCGATCTCGTCCGACAGCTCGGCGATCTCGGCCAGCAGCGACAGCTTGTTGTCGGCGAACGAGATGAAACCGCCGTGCACCGCGGCGACGACCGTTCCACCATCACTCGTACGGATGGTCACCGGGCCCGACTCCAGCACACCGAGCAGCGGCTGGTGACCGGGCATGACGCCGATGTCGCCGGACGTGGTGCGCGCGACGACCAGAGTGGCCTCGCCGGACCAGACCTCTCGGTCGGCCGCGACCAGCGCGACGTGCAGCTCAGCAGCCAAGGTGGCTCCTCGGGTCACCACCCGGCGGGAGAGCCGGGTGTTGGTTACAAGTCTAAGGGGCGTGCCGGAGGGGGCGGGACGTGCCCGCCCCCTCCGGTGTGGGCCCGGGGGCCCACGATGAGCGCGAGGCTCAGGAGACGCCGAGCTCCTTCGCGTTCTTCTTCAGGTCCTCGATGCCACCGCACATGAAGAACGCCTGCTCCGGGAAGTGGTCGTACTCACCGTCGCAGATCGCGTTGAACGCGGCGATCGACTCGTCCAGCGGCACGTCCGAACCGTCCACGCCGGTGAACTGCTTGGCGACGTGGGTGTTCTGGGACAGGAAGCGCTCCACGCGACGGGCACGGTGGACGACGAGCTTGTCCTCCTCGCCGAGCTCGTCGATACCGAGGATCGCGATGATGTCCTGCAGGTCCTTGTACTTCTGCAGGATGTTCTTCACGCGCATCGCGGCCTGGTAGTGGTCCGCCGCGATGTACCGCGGGTCGAGGATGCGGGACGTGGAGTCCAGCGGGTCCACGGCCGGGTAGATGCCCTTCTCGGAGATCGGACGGGACAGAACCGTCGTCGCGTCGAGGTGGGCGAAGGTGGTGGCCGGGGCCGGGTCGGTCAGGTCGTCCGCGGGGACGTAGATCGCCTGCATCGAGGTGATCGAGTGACCGCGGGTCGAGGTGATGCGCTCCTGGAGGAGACCCATCTCGTCGGCCAGGTTCGGCTGGTAGCCCACCGCGGAGGGCATACGGCCGAGCAGGGTCGACACCTCGGAACCGGCCTGGGTGAAGCGGAAGATGTTGTCGATGAAGAACAGCACGTCCTGCTTCTGCACATCGCGGAAGTACTCCGCCATGGTCAGACCGGCCAGGGCCACGCGCAGACGGGTGCCCGGGGGCTCGTCCATCTGGCCGAAGACCAGCGCGGTCTTGTCGATGACGCCCGACTCGCTCATCTCGTCGATGAGGTCGTTGCCCTCACGGGTGCGCTCACCGACACCGGCGAACACGGAGACACCGTCGTGGTTGTTGGCGACGCGGTAGATCATCTCCTGGATGAGCACCGTCTTGCCGACGCCGGCGCCGCCGAACAGACCGATCTTGCCGCCCTTGACGTACGGGGTCAGCAGGTCGATGACCTTGACGCCGGTCTCGAACATCTCGGTCTTCGACTCGAGCTCGTCGAAGTTGGGCGCCTTGCGGTGGATCGGCCAGCGCTCACCGGTGTAGGTCTCGTCGACGTTCAGCACCTCGCCGAGGGTGTTGAACACCTTGCCCTTGGTGAAGTCGCCGACGGGGACGGAGATCGCCGAGCCCGTGTCGGTCACCGGGGCCTGGCGGACCAGGCCGTCGGTGGGCTGCATCGAGATGGTGCGGACCAGGCCGTCACCCAGGTGCTGGGCGACCTCCAGGGTCAGCGTCTTGATCTCGCCCGCCTGCGCCGGGTCGGCGACCTCGACGTGGAGGGCGTTGTAGATCTCCGGCATCGCGTCGACGGGGAACTCCACGTCGACGACCGGGCCGATGACCCGCGCGACGCGGCCGGTGGCCACGCCCGACGCAGCGGTCGGCTCAACAGTGGTGGTCATTAGTTGTCACTCCCCGCGGTCGCGTCGGCCAGGGCGCTCGCGCCACCGACGATCTCGCTGATTTCCTGGGTGATTTCGGCCTGGCGGGCCGCGTTGGCAAGACGGGAGAGCGTGTTGATCAGCTCGCCCGCGTTGTCGGTGGCCGACTTCATCGCGCGCCGCGTGGCGGCGTGCTTGGAAGCGGCCGACTGGAGCAGCGCGTTGTAGATGCGGCTCTCGACGTAGCGCGGCAGCAGGGCGTCGAGGACGTCCTCCGCCGACGGCTCGAAGTCGTACAGCGGGAGGATCTCGCCCTTCGCCGCCGACTCCTGCGCCACCTCTTCGAGGCGCAGCGGAAGCAGCCGGGAGTCGACCGCCGTCTGCGTCATCATCGAGACGAACTCGGTGTAGACGATGTGGAGCTCGTCCACGCCGCCCTCGGCCGTCTCCTTCTCGATGGCCTCGATCAGCGGCGCCGCGACCTTCTTGGCGTCCGCGTACGTCGGCTCGTCGGTGAAGCCCGTGAACGACTCCGCGACCTTGCGCTCACGGAAGTTGTAGTGGGCCAGACCGCGCCGGCCGACGATGTACGTCTCGACCTGCCGGCCCTCGCGCTCGAGGCGCTCGGTCAGCTGCTCCGCCGCCTTGATGGCGTTGGAGTTGAAGGCGCCGGCCAGACCGCGGTCGCTCGTGAGGAGCAGGACCGCGGCACGGGTCGGGTTGTCCGCCTCCGTGGTGAGCGGGTGCTTCGTGTTCGACCCGGTGCCGACCGCCGTGACCGCGCGGGTCAGTTCCTGCGCGTACGGCGTGGAGGCCGCCACCTTGCGCTGCGCCTTGACGACGCGCGAGGCGGCGATCATCTCCATCGCCTTGGTGATCTTCTTGGTCGCGGTGACGGATCGGATGCGACGCTTGTAGACCCGGAGCTGGGCTCCCATGAGTCAGGTCCCTTCCTTACGTCACTTGGCGGCGGACGGGGCGTCCTCGCCGAGCAGCTTGCCGTCCGAGGTCTCGAACTGCTTCTTGAACGCCGCGATCGCGTCGGCGACGGCCTGCAGGGTGTCGTCGGACATCTTGCCGCCCTCGCGGATGGAGGTCATGAGGCCCTGCTCCTGGCGGTGCAGGTACTCCAGCAGCTCCTTCTCGAAGCGGCGGATGTCGGCGACGGGCACCTCGTCCATCTTGCCGGTGGTGCCGGCCCAGACGGAGACGACCTGGTCCTCGGTGGACATCGGCTGGTACTGGTCCTGCTTCAGCAGCTCGACCATGCGCTGACCGCGCTCCAGCTGCGCCTTCGACGCGGCGTCCAGGTCGGAACCGAAGGCGGCGAACGCCTCCAGCTCGCGGAACTGGGCGAGGTCCACGCGCAGCCGGCCGGAGACCTGCTTCATGGCCTTGTGCTGGGCGGAGCCACCGACGCGGGAGACCGAGATACCGACGTTCAGGGCCGGACGCTGGCCGGCGTTGAACAGGTCGGACTCCAGGAAGCACTGGCCGTCGGTGATGGAGATGACGTTGGTCGGGATGAACGCCGAGACGTCGTTGGCCTTGGTCTCGACGATCGGCAGACCCGTCATCGAACCGGCGCCCATGTCGTCGGAGAGCTTCGCGCAGCGCTCCAGCAGACGGGAGTGCAGGTAGAAGACGTCACCCGGGTAGGCCTCGCGGCCCGGCGGGCGACGCAGCAGCAGCGACACGGCGCGGTAGGCGTCGGCCTGCTTCGACAGGTCGTCGAAGATGATCAGGACGTGCTTGCCCTCGTACATCCACTGCTGGCCGATGGCCGAGCCGGTGTACGGCGCCAGGTACTTGAAGCCGGCCGGGTCGGACGCCGGGGCGGCCACGATGGTCGTGTACTCCAGCGCGCCGTTCTCCTCCAGCGCGCGGCGGACCGACGCGATGGTGGAACCCTTCTGGCCGATGGCGACGTAGATGCAGCGGACCTGCTTCTTCGGGTCGCCCGAGCGCCAGTTGTCGCGCTGGTTGATGATCGTGTCGACGGCCAGGGCGGTCTTGCCGGTCTGGCGGTCGCCGATGATCAGCTGACGCTGACCGCGGCCGATCGGGGTCATGGCGTCGACGGCCTTGTAGCCCGTCTCCATCGGCTCGTGCACCGACTTGCGCTGCATGACCGTGGGGGCCTGCAGCTCGAGGGCGCGGCGGCCCTCGGTCTCGATCTCGCCGAGGCCGTCGATCGGGTTGCCGAGGGGGTCGACCACGCGGCCGAGGTAGCCCTCGCCCACGGCGACCGACAGGACCTCGCCGGTGCGGGTGACCGGCTGGCCCTCCTCGATGCCGCTGAACTCACCGAGGACGATGGCACCGATCTCGCGCTCCTCGAGGTTGAGGGCGAGGCCGAGGGTGCCGTCCTCGAACTTCAGCAGCTCGTTGGCCATGGCCGAGGGAAGACCCTCGACCTTCGCGATGCCGTCGCCGGCAAGGGTGACCGTACCGACCTCCTCGCGCGAGGCCGCGTCCGGCTTGTACGACTGGACGAAGTTCTCCAGTGCGTCCCGGATCTCCTCCGGCCGGATCGTGAGCTCCGCCATCTGAGTTCCCTGCTCTCCTTGTTGGGCCCGAAGTTTCACTTGGGGGGTATTCCACGAGTCGGGACTCCCCCCAGTAAGAGGTGAATCCTCTGCACGGCCCAACCAGGGCCGTCGTAAGTACGTACTGCTTGTTCTGCTGTGTGCCGTCGGCCGCTCGGGCCGCCGCGGCGGGTCGCTAGCTCGCCATGCGGCGGCCGGCGTCCTCCAGGCGGTCCGCGATGGAGCCGTTGATGACCTCGTCACCGACCTGCACCCGGATCCCGCCGAGGACCTCGGGGTCCACGTCGAGGTTGAGGTGCATCGGACGGCCGTAGATCTTCGCGAGGGCGGCGCCGAGGCGCTGCTTCTGCGTGTCGCTCAGCGGCACCGCCGACGTGACGACGGCGACCATGCGGTCCCGGCGGTCCGCGGCGAGCTTGGACAGGGACTCGAGTCCCGACTCCAGGCTACGTCCCCGCGGCGCGGTCACCAGGCGCGTCACCAGACGCTCGGTGGTCCGCTCCGCCCGGCCGCCGAGCAGGCTGCGCAGCAGCTCGCCCTTGGCCGCGGTGGTGGCCGACCGGTTGGTCAGCGCGGCGCGCAGCTCGGTGTTCGAGGCGACGATCCGGCCGAACCGGAACAGCTCGTCCTCGACGTTGTCGAGCCGGCCCCGCTTCTGCGCGGCGGTGAGGTCGGCGGTGTCCGCCAGCTCCTCCAGCGCGTCCACCAGGTCGCGGGACTGCGACCAGCGGGAGCGCACCATGCCGGACACCAGGTCGACGGCGGAACCGCTGACCTGGGTGCCCAGGAGTCGCTGGGCCAGTTCGGCCTTGGCCTCGCCGGCCTGCGCCGGGTCGGTCAGGACCCGACGCAGCGACACCTCGCGGTGGAGCAGCGCGGTGACGGCGGCCAGCTCGTCGGCGAGCGAGCCGGCGTCCACGGACGTGGAGTCCGTCAGCGCGTCGAGACGCTCGCGTGCGGCGGCCAGGGCCTCGCGGCTCGCTCCGTGCATCCCACTCATCGGGTTGCCTCTGCCGTCGTCGCCTTGTCCTCGAGCTCGTCCAGGAAGCGGTCGATGACGCGGCTCTGCCGGGCGTGGTCCTCGAGGGACTCGCCGACGAGCTTGCCGGCCAGGTCGGTGGCCAGCTTGCCGACGTCCTGGCGCAGCGCGGACGCGGCGGCCTTGCGGTCGGCCTGGATCTGGGCGTGACCGGCGGCGATGATCTCCTCACGCTGCCGCTGGCCCTCCGCGCGCATCTCGGCGATGAGCGTGGCTCCCTGCTCCTGCGCCTCCTGGCGCAGGCGCGCGGCCTCGTGCCGGGCCTCGGCGAGCTGAGCCTTGTACTGCTCGAGCACGCTCTGGGCCTCGGTCTGCGCGGCCTCGGCCTTCTCGATACCGCCCTCGATGGCCTCGCGACGCTCTTCCAGAACCTTGTTGATGTTCGGAAGAAGCTTCCAGGCGAGGAAGCCGAAGACGACGACGAAGGCGATCAGGCCGATGACGAGCTCGGGGATCGGCGGGATGAGGGGGTTCTCTGCCTCCCCCTCAGCCGCCAGGATGAGCAGCTGGCTCATATCGTTGCCTTTCGTCTGGGTTGCTGGTCGTCAGCCTGAAGTGATCAGGAGCCGTAGACGAACGGCATAACCAGACCGATCAGGGCGAGCGCCTCACAGAAGGCGAAGCCCAGGATCTGGTTGGCGCGGATCAGGCCGGCAGCCTCGGGCTGACGGGCCAGGGCCTGGGTGCCGTTGCCGAAGATGATGCCGACGCCGACGCCGGGGCCGATGGCGGCGAGACCGTAGCCGATGGAGCCGAGCGCCTTGAGGTCACCGGTGACAGCGGCGAGAGTCTGGGACATGCCAGTTCTTCCTTCTCTTTCAAGGACCGGTGGGGGTTGGCCACCGGACGTCTTCGGGGTGGGTGAGGCGAGTGCTCAGTGGTGCTCGGCGAGCGCGCCCTGAATGAAGGTGCAGGTCAGGAGCACGAACACGTACGCCTGGAGGGCCTGAACGAAGAGCTCGAAGGCCGTCATCACGATGACCATGATGAAAGAGACACCTGCGTAGGCAATGCCGATGCCGTTGAGCAGGTACCAGCTGGCGATCGTGAAGAGCAGAAGCAGCGTGTGACCCGCGAACATGTTCGCGAACAGTCGCACGGCGTGAGTGAAGGGGCGGACGATCAGGTTCGAGAAGAACTCGATCACCATGGCCAGCGGCAGCACCGGGCCGAGGTCCTTGTTGTACCCCGTGAAGTTCTTGAACGCGCCGACGAATCCGTGCCGCTTGAAGGTCAGGGAGACCCACAGGACGTAGACGATCGCGGCCAGCACTGCCGGATAGGAGATGATCGACGTCACCGGGAACTGGGCGATCGGGACGATCGACCACAGGTTCATCATCCAGATGAAGAAGAACAGCGAGACGACCAGCGGGACGTACTTCTCGCCTTCCTTCTTGCCGATGGTCTCGTACACGACACCGCGCCGGATGAAGTCGTAGCCGGCCTCGGCGACCATCTGGAGCTTGCCCGGGACAACCTTCGGCTTACGGAAGGCCGCCCAGAAGAAGCCGATGACGACGAGCGAGCCGAGCAGCGCCAGCAACATCGTCTTGTTGAAGTACACGTTGCTGTCCCCGTCGCCCCACAGGGGCTCGAACAGGAACGAGTGCAGGCCCGGGGCCGGGAAGCCACAGCCGTCGAAAATGTGGCAGTCGGTCTCGAAGGCGAGCACCTGCGTCGGGTCAGCACTCACCGCGGGCTCCTTCAGCGTGGCGCATAGGTACGGCAACCTCGTGGTGTCGGCGCGGCGCGGAGCCGCGGTTCGGCACGGATTTGGTGTTACGGATGTGGGGGCGGCTGTGGGGCATCTCGCCTCGCGATGGGACAGGCGTCAGCTCGGATGCCCGCGCCCGCGATGCCGCAGTTGGCACCGGACGATAGCAGGACTTCACATGCCTCTTTATCCCGGCCCTACCCCTCACGACGAGCGACCCGTCTTTTCGGGCTTTTTGCCCGTCGACTCGGGCTCGACATAAAGGATCTTGGCCTTCATGTGGGCCCGCGTCTGCGCCGCGATCCACGCGAGCGTGACGGCGACCAGAGTGATCGCGAAGGACCGGGGGTTGAACAGCGTCGTGTTCTTGAAGGCGGCGAGGAAGACGAACAGCAGCAGGATCTGTGCCGCGTAGAGCATCAGGCCCATCGCCTGGAAAAGGTGCGGAAGCGATGTGGCGGTGCGCTGCAGGACGTAGAGACCGATGCCCATGAAGAGCATCGCCACCACGGTCGCGACGACGGCGCCGACCGCGCCCGTGCCGCCGGCGAGCACGGCACTGACGACGGCGGCGACAGCGCCGACGGCGACCGTGGGCACGGCAGCCTGGATCAGGATCCGGGCGTCATTGGACGGCATGGCGGCAACTCCGCTTTCACACACAGGGGGTAGGTGTCGTCATGGACGAGCGTAATCCCGGGCCGAGTGAGGTCCTCGCGCCAAGAGGCCGTCGCACTACGGTCTTTCGGCTCTATCCGGGGATACTCGTGAACCGTATCACAAACTATTTGATGAGGTCTTTACCTGAGGGTGTGCTCACTGTCACACATGAGAGTGACCGTGCGCGTGTGTGCAATTACCGCACCGGTTTGTCTGATATTGCGGCGCTTCGTTCCACCACGAGTTGGCAATGCTCTAGTCAGATTCTTACCTTGCGCCCGAGCGGCGACCGACGGCGGTGGCGCCGTTGGCCCCCGAGACGCCGACGGAAACCGGAATGCGATCCTCCGATTCCTCCGCGGCGGCCGGCGCATCGGCGGACGCCTTGCCCCGGCGCCGGTAGCGCGGCGGCACGAAGCGTTCGGCCCAGCGCGGGGCGCGGGGGGTGAAGCGCGGCAGCAGGAGCAGCACCAGGCCGACCGCGCTGAGGAGGACGACGCTCAGCACGATCCACATCGACGCCGAGTTGACGGAGTAGGCGAGCGCGCCGAAGGCGATCAGCGCCGACCAGAAGTACATGATCAGCACCGCGCGGCTGTGGGAGTGCCCGATCTCCAGCAGGCGGTGGTGCAGGTGCCCCCGGTCCGCGGCGAACGGCGACTGGCCGCGCCAGGTGCGCCGGACGATCGCCAGGATCAGGTCGGCGGCCGGGATGGCGATGATGGTCAGCGGCATCAGCAGCGGGATGTAGACGGGCAGCATCGCGTGGGTCGTCTCGCGGGTGCCGCCCAGGTCCACGTTGAGCGCTTCGACGTCCAGCTGCCCCGTGACGGACACCGCGCTCGCCGCGAGGACCAGTCCGATCAGCATCGACCCGGAGTCCCCCATGAAGATCCGGGCCGGGTGCATGTTGTGCGGCAGGAAGCCGACGCACATGCCGATGAGCACCGCGGAGAACAGGGTGGCGGGGGCCGCCGCCTCCACCCCGTAGCCGTACCAGATCCGGTAGCTGTAGAGGAAGAACGCCATGGCCGCGATGCACACCATGCCGGCCGCGAGACCGTCCAGCCCGTCCACGAAGTTGACCGCGTTGATGGTGATGACGACCAGCGCCACGGTGATCAGGTTGCCCTGCCACGGTGTGACGGCGACCGTGCCGATACCGGGGACGGGGAGCCACAGGATGGTCAGCCCCTGAAGGATCATGACTCCGGCGGCGATCATCTGGGCGCCCAGTTTGAGCAGGGCGTCGATCTCGAACTTGTCGTCCAGGACGCCGAGCAGCCAGATCAGGGCGGCGCCCGAGAGCAGCGCGCGCGGTTCGTTGGACCTCTCGAAGACCTCGTGGAGGTTGGTGAGATGGGCGGCGACCAGCAGGCCCGCGCACAGCCCGAAGAACATCGCGATCCCGCCGAGGCGCGGAGTGGGTTCCCGGTGCACGTCACGCGCCCGGATCTCCGGCATCGCTCCCGCCACGATCGCGAACTTCCGTACCGGCCCTGTCAGCAGATACGTCACCGCGGCCGTGACGCAGAGCGTCAGCAGGTATTCACGCACGGGCTTCCCCACAGATGTCACTGGTGTGTCGGCATCACACCTTAGTCCTCGTGGCCGCCCGCCATCCCGGGCCGGGAGGCTCCCCGGCGGACGCACCCTCCGTCTCACTGTATGCCGCCCACCGGCCCGCACACCGCCCGTTCGCGCGGGAGGACGTCCCGCACGCCTCCGGTGGCACGGGCGCCCGGCGGCGCCGGACCCGCCGGATCCGGCGCGGGAGTCCCCTCACCGCGGGTACGGCGGGAAGGCCTCGGTCAGCTCCCGTACGCCCTCCCGGGCCCGCGCGGCCTCGGACCCGCCTCTGAGGACGCCCGCCAGCAGCCCGGCGATGATCAGCATCTCCCGCTCCCCCATGCCCTGGGTGGTCACCGCCGCCGTCCCCAGGCGCAGGCCCCGGGCGTCCGCGTACGGCAGCGCGCAGCAGTCCAGGACGATCCCGGCCGCCGCCAGCCGTCCCCGCGCCGTCCTGCCGTCGACGCCGAGCGGGGCGGGGTCGACGGTGATCAGGTGGGTGTCGGTGCCGCCGGTGGTGACGACGAGGCCCTCGGCGGCCAGGCGGGCGGCGAGAGTGCGGGCGTTGGCGACCACCTGACGGGCGTACGCGGCGAAGGCCGGGGTCTGCGCCTCGCCGAACGCGACGGCCTTCGCGGCGATGGTGTGCATCTGGGCACCGCCCTGCGTGAACGGGAAGACGGCCCGGTCGACCCGCTCGGCCAGTTCGTTCCCGCACAGGATCATGCCGCCGCGCGGGCCGCGCAGCACCTTGTGCGTGGTGGCGCAGACGATGTCGGCGTACGGCACCGGGCTGGGCGCCGCTCCCCCGGCCACCAGGCCGATGGGGTGTGCGGCGTCCGCGATCAGATAGGCGCCGACCTCGTCGGCGACGTCGCGGAAGAAGGCGTGGTCGAGGTGGCGGGGGTAGGCGATCGACCCGCACACGATCGCCTTGGGCCGGTGCGTGCGGGCCAGGGTGCGCACCTGGTCGTGGTCGACGAGCCCGGTCTCCGCGTCGACGCCGTAGCCGACGAAGTCGAACCAGCGCCCGGAGAAGTTGGCGGGCGATCCGTGGGTGAGGTGGCCGCCGTGGGGCAGGCCGAGCGCGAGGACCGTGTCGCCGGGGCGCAGCAGCGCGGCGTAGGCGGCGAGCACGGCGGAGGAGCCGGAGTGGGGCTGCACGTTGGCGTGCTCGGCGCCGAACAGGTCCCTGGCCCGCTCGACGGCGAGCCGCTCGGCCACGTCGACGATCTCGCAGCCGCCGTGGTGCCGGGCGCCCGGGTAGCCCTCGGCGTACTTGTTGGCGAGCGGGGAGCCGAGGGCGGCCAGCACGGCGGGGGACGTGAAGTTCTCGGCGGCGATCAGCTGGAGCGTCGTCGACTGCCGGTGGCGTTCGGCGAGCAGGATCTCGGCCAGTTCGGGGTCCTGCCGCAGCAGGACGCCGAGCGTGCTGTCATCGGCCTCGAGGGCGTGGGTGACCGACATGGTGCGCTCCGGGCGTGCGTCGACGGTGACGTACGACCAATGTAGGCCCGGAAAGTCCCGATCGCCCGAGTTGCCGTAATACGTCACCCCGCTGCGGGCGGTCGTCCCGCTCCCGGCGCCTCGAGGACCTGGGAGGAGTCCGCGGGGCGGGGCGGGCGCGTGTGTCCGGCGGCGTCGGACAGCGCCGGCCCGCACCCGCGTGAGCCGTCGCTCACATCCGCGCGGCGACCCCGGTCAGTGCCGTGACCACCGGGTCCAGCGCCTGGTGTATCTCGTCCCCGATCGACCGGAAGAACGGCAGCGGCGCCCCGTAGGGGTCGTACACCTCGTCCGCCTCCGCCGTCGGCGCCAGGAGCCACCCGCGTAGAGCCGCCGCGGCGCGCACCAGCGCACGCGCGCGCGCGACCACGCCCTCGTCCAGGGACGGCAGGGTCGCGGGGTCGATGGCGTTCACCAGCCGGGTGAACTCCTTGAGCGTGAAGGTGCGCAGCCCCGCCGAGTGCCCCATGGAGATGACCTGCGCCCGGTGGTCCCGCGTCGCGGTCAGCACCAGGTCGGCGCGGATCACGTGCTCGTCGAGCAGCTCACGCCCGGTGAAGCCGGACGTGTCCGCGCCGAACTCCGCGAGGACCGTCTCCGCGTTCGCCTCCATGGGCGCGCCCTCGTGGCCCCAGGTGCCCGCGCTCTCCACGATGAGGCCGCCGCCCAGGACGCCCAGCCGCTCCGTCACGAAATGCCGGGTCAGCCGCTCGGTGATGGGCGAGCGGCAGACGTTGCCCGTGCTGACGTGGAGGATGCGGAAGCTGTCGCGCGGAAAGCCGAACGTCGTCGTCACCTCCGCGGCGCGTTCCCCGGTGCCTATGCCGCGCCCCGTCTCAGGGGCCGTCAATTCGCCACCTCGAGGTCGGGTACCACCTTGCGCAGCTCCTCCGCCGACAGCGCGCCCGCGCGCAGCAGCACGGGCACCTCGCGGGTGACGTCGACGATGGACGAGGGGACGTTGCCGGGGGTCGGGCCACCGTCGAGGTACACGGAGACGGAGTCCCCGAGCATCGCCTGCGCGGCGTCGCAGTCCTCCGGCGCCGGGTGGCCGGTCAGGTTGGCGGAGGAGACGGCCATGGGGCCGAACTCGGTGAGCAGCTCGATGGCGACCGGGTGCAGCGGCATCCGCACGGCGACCGTGCCGCGGGTCTCGCCGAGGTCCCACTGGAGGGACGGCTGGTGCTTGGCGACGAGGGTCAGCGCGCCCGGCCAGAAGGCGTCGACCAGCTCCCAGGCCTTCTCGGAGAAGTCGGTGACCAGGCCGTGCAGGGTGTTCGGGGAGCCGATCAGGACGGGGCTGGGCATGTTGCGGCCCCGGCCCTTGGCCTCCAGCAGGTCACCGACGGCCTCCGCCGAGAAGGCGTCGGCGCCGATGCCGTACACCGTGTCCGTGGGCAGCACCACGAGCTCGCCACGGCGGACGGCGGACGCGGCCTCACGCAGACCGGTCACACGGTCGGTCGCGTCGTTGGTGTCGTATCGCCGAGCCATTTAGCGGGCCTCCTCGTACACGTACTGCGGGGTTGGGGTCGTCGGGGTGTTCACGGCGTCGCCCTGCGGGCGGTCGCGAAGCGGGGGCGGTTGTTGAGGTCGGGGTGGTCGGCCGCGTCGGCCCAGCCCCGCTCCTCGGTGAAGATCCACGGCACCTGGCCGCCCTGGGTGTCGGCGTGCTCGATGACGACGACGCCGCCGGGGCGCAGCAGACGGTGCGCGGTGCGTTCCAGGCCGCGGATCAGGTCCAGCCCGTCCTCGCCGGAGAACAGGGCCATCTGGGGATCGTGGTCGCGGGCCTCGGGGGCGACGTACTCCCACTCGGTGAGCGGGATGTACGGCGGGTTGGAGATGACCAGGTCGACCTGGCCGTCGAGGTCCGGGAAGGCGGTCAGGGCGTCGCCCTGGCGCAGGTCGACCCTGGACCCCTCCATGTTCTTGCGGGTCCACACCAGGGCGTCCTCGGACAGCTCCACGGCGTGCACGCGCGAGCGCGGCACCTCCTGGGCGAGCGCGAGCGCGATGGCGCCCGAGCCGGTGCACAGGTCGACGATGCACGGCTCGACGACGTCCATGGCGCGCACGGCGTCTATGGCCCAGCCGACGACGGACTCGGTCTCGGGGCGGGGCACGAAGACGCCGGGGCCGACCTGGAGCTCCAGGTAGCGGAAGTAGGCGCGGCCGGTGATGTGCTGGAGCGGCTCGCGTGCCTCGCGGCGGGCGACGACCTCCCAGTACCGGGCGTCGAAGTCGGCGTCCGGCACGGTGTGCAGCTGGCCCCGCTTGACGCCGTGCAGGTACGCGGCGAGCTCCTCGGCGTCGGTGCGCGGCGAGGGCACGCCGGCGGCGGCCAGCCGCTGGGTGGCCTGGGCCACCTCCGCGAGCAGCACACTGCGGGGGTTCGGGGGTCGCCCCCCGTGATGTTGCGGCACGCTGGTCCTCCGGGGCTGAGCTGTGGTCCGGTGCGGGTGGGTGCGGCGGTGCTTACGCGGCGGCCAGCTTGGCCGCCGAGTCCGCGTCGACGCAGGCCTGGATGACCGCGTCGAGGTCGCCGTCCAGGACCTGGTCCAGGTTGTACGCCTTGAAGCCGACGCGGTGGTCCGAGATGCGGTTCTCCGGGTAGTTGTACGTCCGGATCTTCTCGGAGCGGTCGACGGTGCGGACCTGGCTGCGCCGGGCGTCCGCGGCCTCCTTCTCCGCCTCCTCCTGCGCCGCCGCGAGCAGCCTGGAGCGCAGGATACGCATCGCCTGCTCCTTGTTCTGCAGCTGGCTCTTCTCGTTCTGGCAGGAGGCGACGACTCCGGTCGGCAGGTGCGTGATGCGCACGGCGGAGTCGGTGGTGTTGACGGACTGGCCGCCGGGGCCGGAGGACCGGTAGACGTCGATGCGCAGGTCGTTGGGGTTGATCTCGACGTCGATCTCCTCGGCCTCGGGCGTGACGAGCACGCCGGCCGCGGAGGTGTGGATGCGCCCCTGGGACTCGGTCGCGGGCACGCGCTGCACGCGGTGCACGCCGCCCTCGTACTTGAGGCGGGCCCAGACGCCCTGGCCGGGCTCGGTGGCGCCCTGGCCGCCCTTGGTCTTCACGGCGACCTGGACGTCCTTGTAGCCGCCCAGTTCGGACTCGGTGGCGTCGATGATCTCGGTCTTCCAGCCGACCCGCTCGGCGTAGCGCAGGTACATGCGCAGCAGGTCGCCGGCGAACAGCGCCGACTCGTCGCCGCCCGCGCCGGCCTTGATCTCGAGGATGACGTCCTTGTCGTCGCTGGGGTCGCGCGGGACGAGCAGCAGGCGGAGCTTCTCGGTGAGCTCGTCGCGCTGCTTGTCCAGTTCCTTGACCTCGGCGGCGAAGTCCGGGTCGTCGGCGGCGAGTTCGCGCGCGGTCTCCATGTCGTCGCCGGTCTGCTTCCAGGAGCGGTACGTGGCGACGATCGGGGTGAGCTCGGCGTACCGCTTGTTCAGCTTGCGCGCGTTGGCCTGGTCGGAGTGGACCGACGGGTCGGCGAGCTTCTTCTCCAGGTCGGCGTGCTCGGCGACGAGTTCCTCGACGGCCTCGAACATCTTGGGCTCCTGCTACTGCGGTGAGGGGGAAGGCGGGCGACCAAAAACGCCGGTCCCGGCGCCCCCCGCCCGGGGGTGCGGCCGTGGACCGGCGATCGGCGGCTCGCTACTTCTTGGAGCCGGCGGCAGCCTTGCCGAAGCGGGCCTCGAAGCGGGCCACGCGGCCACCGGTGTCGAGGATCTTCTGCTTGCCCGTGTAGAACGGGTGGCACTCGGAGCAGACCTCGGCCCGGATGGTGCCGGACTCGATGGTGCTGCGGGTGGTGAACGACGCGCCACAGGTGCAGCTGACCTGCGTCTCGACGTACTCGGGGTGGATGTCGCGCTTCAAGGTGTCTCCTAGGTTCGGGAGGGCTCCGGGTCGCCGCCGCGGGATGCGGGAGCGTGAACCGGGGCCGACGTACCAGTCTGCCAGGACCGGCCGCATCTCCCAAAACCGGGGGGCGGGGGGATCTATTCCCCGGGCGCCGCCGGGCGCCTTCGGGGGCTCCGGGCGGCTCAGGACGCCGACACGACGTCCTTGGCCTCGCCGGTGGCGGTGTCCTCGGTCGCGCTCGCCGGGATCGGCCGGTCGTTCCTCAGGGCGTCCCACACCTGCCGGGCCTTTGCCTCCTCGACGAGGACGCGGTTGCCGTCGGCGGGGTCGTAGATCACCGGCATGGTGACCATGTGCATATGGGCGGGACCGATGCCCTTGAGGCCGCTCGCGAAGGACATCAGGGAGTTCACCGAGCCCAGGTCGGAGTCGGTGGTGACGGTCTTGGTGGCGGTGTCGGCGATGTCGTACAGCTTCTTGGGGTTGCCGAGCAGGCCGATGTCCTCGACCCGGTGGACCAGGGCCTTGAGGAAGGCCTGCTGGAGCTGGATGCGGCCCAGGTCGGAGCCGTCGCCGACGCCGTGCCGGGTGCGGACCAGGCCGAGGGACTGCTCGCCGTCGAGCCGGTGGGTGCCGGCCTTCAGGTCGAGGTGGCTGTCGGGGTCATCGATGTCCGCGGTGGTGGTGACCTCGACGCCGCCGAGGTCGTCGACGAGCTTCTGGAAGCCGCTGAAGTCGACCTCGAGGTAGTGGTCCATGCGCAGTCCGCTGACCGATTCGACGGTCTTCACGGCACAGGCGGCGCCGCCGGTGGAGTAGGCGGAGTTGAACATCACGCCGGTCGCGGCGGGGTGCTCGTCGCCGTCGGTGTCGGTGCACTCGGGCCGGTCGACGAGGGTGTCGCGGGGGATGGAGACCACGCTGGCCTTCTTGTGGCCCTTGTGGACGTGCACGACCATCGCCGTGTCGGAGCGGGCGGTGCCGTCGTCGGTGCCGCCGCCGAGCCGCTTGTTGCCGCCCGAGCGGGTGTCCGAGCCGAGGACGAGGATGTTCTCGGAGCCGTTGTCGGCCTTCTCGGGCCGGTCGGCGCCGAGGGCCTGGTCGATGTCGACGCTCGTGAGGTTGCCGTTGAGCTTGACGTACAGGACTCCGGCGCCGGTGCCGCCCAGGACCACGATGCCCGCGGCGGTCCAGGCCATGGCGAGCAGCGCCTTGCGCCGTCTGTCGCGGGGCTTGCGGCGGCGCCCCTTGCCCCGGCGGCGGGACCCGTCGGCGCGGGACTCCCCGAAGCCGGGTATGGCGGGATCCGGCGTGCTCTCGGCGGACATGTGCTCCTCGGTTCTCGTCCGGTCGGATTACCCCCTGTGCTCAGGGTCGGGTCGGTGCGGTTCCGGCGGTTCTCCGCCGGCACCCCACCATCGTCCCCCCGTACGTCGGACGGCGGAACTCGGGACAGGGTCGCACAACGCTCTGTGCCCGGCGCGTGGCGCGCCGGGCACAGAGAGTCGCCGGATCGACCGCGAAGTCCGCGGTCACCTGCGGTTTCAGCTGACGATGTCGTAGCTGTTGAAGCCGCCGCCGATCTTCACGGCTGTGGTGAAGATCGCGGTGCCGGCCTTGCCGGTACCGGCGTACAGGTACATGTTCCCGGCCTTGGTGACGGCCAGGACGTCGGCCTTGCCGTCCCCGGTCACGTCGCCGGGCGTGACGACGCTCTTGACCTCGGGCCAGCTGCGCAGCTTGATCCGGGAGGAGAAGGGTCCGGCGGTCGTGCCCTTGCCCGGGTACAGGTAGACGTCCCCGTTCCCGGCACGGGCGATCAGGTCGGCCCTGCCGTCCCCGGTGAAGTCACCGTGGCCGCGCAGCTGGTTGTACGCGCTGAAGCCGGTGGTCACCTGGATCCGGCTGCCGAAGGTGCCGTCGCCGCGGCCCGGGTAGAGCCACAGCGTGTTCGCGGAGTCCAGGGAGAGCAGGTCGGGCAGGGTGTCGCCGGTCAGGTCCCCGGGCACGAGGATCTGCTTGCGGCTGCTCCAGCCGGTCGTGAGGGTCTTGTGCGCCCAGGACTGGCTGGACGGCTGGTAGTGCGTCCAGACCAGGTCGCCGTTGCCGGCCCGGTTGAGGAGGTCCTGGTAGCCGTCCCGGTCGAGGTCGGTCTGCACGACGAGGTTGACGCCGTTCCAGTTGCCCCAGGACTCGCGGGCGCCGAAGGAGGTGCCGGTGGAGTTCCTGGAGAAGCCCTCCTTGTCGGACGACTGGCGCAGCCACAGGTCGGCGCGTCCGTCACCGTTGATGTCGGTGTCGTCCACCCGCGGGTATGTGGTGCCCGCATAGGTGCTGACCTTGGCGAAGACGCCGTAGGCGCCCTTGGCGACGCAGTCCTCGACGCCCCAGGAGACGACGCCGACGATGCGGCCGCCGACGACCAGGGGGCCGCCGGAGTCGCCGTTGCACGGCGTGACGGTGTCCGCGTCGGACCCGGTCGCGGGCGCGCCGGCGCAGATCATGTGGCCCTTGACGTAGTCGGCGCCCCAGGCGGCGCCGCAGGTGTCGTCCGACTGGATCGGCAGCGTGGCCGTCTTCAGCACGTCGGAGATGTCGTCGGAGGTGGAGCTGGTGCGGCCCCAGCCGTACACCTTGGCACTGGTGCCGGCCCGGTAGGAGGCCGTGTCGTTCGCCGTGGTCATCGGGATCGGCTTGGCCGTGACCGGGTTCGGCAGGGTCAGCAGGGCCATGTCGTTGTCGATGGTCACCGCGTTGTACGACGGGTGGTTCCACTGCCGCCACACGCCGGAGAGGGTGCCGCCGTGCAGGTCGGTGCCCGAGGGCAGCTGCGCGGTGCCGGTGACGACGGCGCCGTTGGCGCGCCAGTCGTAGCCCTTGACGCAGTGCGCGGCGGTGAGGATCTTCGTCGGGGCGACGACGGCGCCGCCGCAGAAGAAGCCGATGTCGTCGCTCTCGCCCGCGGTGCCGCGGTCGTCGTAGTACCAGAGCTGCGCCATCCACGGCGCGGTGGAGATGCCGGTCTGCGTGCCGCCGATGATCTTCGGGTCGATCTTGGCGGCGTCGCCGGCGGTGTCACCGCGCTGGGCCCGGCCCGCCTGGTCGCCGGCCTTGTCGTCGCCGGCCGCGGCGCCCGCGATGCGACGCTCCAGTTCGGCCTGCGGCACCGTCCTCGCGGCGGGCCGGACCGTCGGGGCCGGCGGGCCCGGTTCGGCGGTGGCGGGCGACGTCGTCAGCGTGGCGGCCACGAGCCCGGCGAGGCCCGCGGCGATCGCGGGCAGCGCCAGACGTGTCCCGCGTCTGTGACGGCGGCGCCGTCCGGACGCGGGCAGGGATGTATCCACTCAAGTCCCCCCAGGAGATGAGAAGTTCACGGATCGAGCAGCGTGGCGCCGGTTGATCCCCCCGGACGCCGGTCACTCGCGAGGGCGTGATCGTACACCTGTTCGCAACAACGCGAGGAGCCGCCCCCGTCACATCCGTGACGGGGGCGGCTCCTCGGTGGCGCGAAGACGTCAGTCGCCGTTGCCCGGCGCCGGGGTCGTCTTCTGGATCTGCAGCAGGAACTCGGCGTTCGACTTGGTCTGCTTCATCTTGTCGAGGAGCAGTTCGATCGCCTGCTGCGAGTCGAGCGCGTGCAGCACCCGGCGCAGCTTCCAGACGATGGCCAGCTCGTCGCTGCCGAGCAGGATCTCCTCCTTGCGGGTGCCGGACGCGTCCACGTCCACCGCCGGGAAGATGCGCTTGTCGGCGAGCTTGCGGTCGAGCTTGAGCTCCATGTTGCCGGTGCCCTTGAACTCCTCGAAGATCACCTCGTCCATGCGGGACCCGGTGTCCACCAGGGCGGTGGCGAGGATGGTCAGCGAGCCGCCGTCCTCGATGTTGCGGGCCGCACCGAAGAAGCGCTTCGGCGGGTACAGGGCGGTCGAGTCGACACCACCGGACAGGATGCGGCCGGAGGCCGGGGCGGCGAGGTTGTACGCACGGCCCAGACGGGTGATCGAGTCGAGCAGCACGACGACGTCGTGACCCAGCTCCACCAGGCGCTTGGCGCGCTCGATGGCGAGCTCGGCGACCGTGGTGTGGTCCTCGGCCGGGCGGTCGAAGGTCGAGGAGATGACCTCGCCCTTCACCGACCGCTGCATGTCGGTGACCTCTTCCGGACGCTCGTCGACGAGGACGACCATCAGGTGGCACTCGGGGTTGTTGTGCGTGATCGCGTTGGCGACCGCCTGCATGATCATGGTCTTGCCGGTCTTCGGCGGGGCCACGATCAGACCGCGCTGGCCCTTGCCGATCGGCGACACGAGGTCGATGATCCGCGTGGTCAGCACGCCCGGGTCCGTCTCCAGGCGGAGGCGGTCCTGCGGGTACAGCGGCGTCAGCTTGTTGAACTCCGGTCGGCCGCGGCCGTGTTCGGGCGCCATGCCGTTGACGGAGTCCAGGCGGACCAGCGCGTTGAACTTCTCGCGCCGCTCGCCCTCCTTCGGCTGCCGCACCGCACCGGTGATGTGGTCGCCCTTGCGCAGGCCGTTCTTGCGGACCTGGGCGAGGGAGACGTACACGTCGTTGGGGCCGGGCAGGTAGCCGGAGGTCCGGATGAACGCGTAGTTGTCGAGGATGTCGAGGATGCCCGCGACGGGGATCAGGACGTCGTCCTCGTTGATCTGCGGCTCGGGGGCGATGTCGTCGCGTCCGCGACGGCCACGGCGGTCGCGGTAGCGTCCGCGACGGCCACGGCGGCCGCCCTCGAAGTCGTCCCCGTCCTCGTCGGCCCGCTGCTGGCGGTCCTGACGGCCGCCGCCCTGCTGCTGGCGGTCCTGACGGCCGCCACCCTGGTTCTGCTGCTGGTCGTCGCCCTTGCCCCGGCGGTCGCGGTCGCGCCCGCGGTCGCGGTCGCGGCGGTCGCGGCGACGGCCCTCGCCGTCACCGGCGTCGCCCCGTCCGTCGCCCTGCTGCTGACCCTGGGACTGCTGCGCGGAGGAGTCGTTCCTCGGCTCGCCCCTGACCTCGGCGCCGGCCATGTCGGCGGCGGCCGGGCTGCCGGCGTCGGCGGTGGCCCGGCGACGGCGGCGCTCGGAGGGCGCGTCGTCGGAGGGGGCGCCCGCCTGGTCGGCGGCGGCCGACGCCTTCGGGGAGGGCTGGCCGGGGATCTCGATCTGCTGCTGGGCCACGGCCTTGTCGGCGGCCGTCCGGTCCGTCTTCTTCTCGGCCTTGCCGGCCTTCTCAGCCTTCTCGGCGGTGGCGCTCTCGTCGCCCGTACGGGTCCGGGAGGTGGCGCGGCGCTTCGGCTTGGTCTCGCCGGCGGCGTCCGCGGCGGGCGCGGCCTTGGCGGGGGCGCCCCCCGCGGCCTGCGCTTCCTTGATGACCTCGATCAGCTGGCTCTTGCGCATCCGCGCGGTGCCCCTGATGCCGAGGCCCGAGGCGACCTGCTGCAGTTCGGCCAGCACCATGCCCTCGAGGCCGGTACCGCGGCGCCGCCGGGAGCCGGCGCCGGTGGCAGGCGCGGAGGCGTCCGTGGCGGGCGCGGCAGCGGTCTCCTCGACACGTGCGCCCATCAGATCGGTGGTGTCGCTCACGAAGGGTCCTTCCCTGGAGCGGACGTCGGCCTGTCTGGCTCGGCGACCGGTTGTGCTGTCCGGCTTCGGTCCTTGCTGTGTGAACCGTGCCGGGGCGGTGGTCCGCCGAATCGGCGGAGGAAATATCTGGTGATGGCGCTCCCCCTGGCCGTGGCACCCAGTGTCTGTGTCACGCGGTGTGGTCGCACCGGTTCCGAAGCGTGCCCGGCGGGCCGCTCAGTGTCCGTGTCGGCCGTACCTATGACGTACGACGTCGAGCACACAATGCGGCTTGGGGGGCTCCCGGAAGAATGTCTGTCCCGGACGGGGACACGAGGCACCTCGCCATGGTGGGGTCGGGTGCAGACTTGAGATTAACACTACCGGATCCAACAAACATTCCCCCTCTCGAGTCGGCAACCGTGCGCGTCTAAATGTCGCCGGAGGCCGCCAGTGGCAGGACGACTGCGCCCTGCTGGTCCAGGCTCAGCCGGTTGGCCGCCCAGCCCGCGCCCGCCAGCGCCTCGACCTTGTCGGCCGTACCGGCGTCGGCCAGCGCCATCACCGTGGGACCGGCACCGGAGATGACCGCCGGGACGCCGTCGCCGCGCAGCCGTTCCACCAGTGCGGCGCTCTCCGGCATGGCCGGTGCGCGGTACTCCTGGTGGAGTCGGTCCTCGGTGGCCGGCAGCAGCAGCTCGGGGCGCCTGGTCAGGGCCTCGACGAGCAGGGCGGCGCGGCCCGCGTTGGCGGCGGCGTCGACGTGCGGCACGGTGCGCGGGAGCAGACCGCGCGCGGTCTCCGTCAGGACCGGCTTCCCGGGGACGAAAACCACCGGAACGATGGAATCGGCGGGCTCCATCCTGATCGCCCGGGCGGCGCCGGCCTCCATCCAGGACAGGGTGAAGCCGCCCAGCAGACAGGCCGCCACGTTGTCGGGGTGGCCCTCGATCTCGGTGGCGAGGTCGAGCAGCGCGGCGTCGTCGAGGCGGGCCTCGCCGCCTATGGTCACCGCGCGGGCGGCGACGATGCCGGCGCAGATGGCGGCGGAGGAGGAGCCGAGGCCGCGGCCGTGCGGGATGCGGTTGGCGCAGACGATCTCCAGGCCGCGCGGCTGTCCGCCGAGGAGGTCGAAGGCGGTGCGCAGGGAGCGTACGAGGAGGTGCTTCTCGTCGCGCGGCAGCGTCTCGCTGCCCTCACCCGCGATGTCGATGTGCAGCCCGGAGTCGGCCACCCGGACGACCACGTCGTCGTACAAGCCCAGCGCGAGGCCGAGGGCGTCGAAGCCCGGGCCGAGGTTGGCGCTGGTGGCGGGGACGCGCACCCGGACGGCGGCGGCGCGGAAGGCGGGACCGGCCATCGCTCGATGACTCTCCTTGAGCTGCGTGGTGGTCGAATGACGTTCGATCGGCATTCGGTGACGGACAGGGCCCTCGGGGCCGCCGCTTCCTGCCGAACGGGCGACCGCACCGCTGCCGCTTGCCGACCGCGGAGACAGCGCGGTACCGCGGCATATGCGGCGGGCGGGTTCGGTACAGCCTATCGAAGGAAGGTTCTGTGGCGACATAGGGCGCACAGGAGGCGCACGATGCGTGTCGCAAGCCCCCTGTGCACCCCCCGGTAAAGGGCTTTCCCGGTCAGGCGTCGCTTACGCCCGTTCGCGCCGGTGGAGAGGCGCTTTTCCCGTCGGCGGGACGGCCGGGGCCGTCCCGCCGGGTGCCCGGCCGCCCGAGGGACCGGGCGCGTCCTCAGACGAGGCCGAGGCGCTCGGCCGCGGTGGCCGCGTCGACCGGGACGGTGACCGGCTGGGGGGCGCCGGCGACGGCCCAGTCCGGGTCCTTCAGCCCGTTGCCGGTGACGGTGCACACGATGCGCTGCCCCGGGTCGACCTTGCCCTGCTCGGCGGCCTTCAGCAGACCGGCCACCGACGCGGCGGACGCGGGCTCGACGAAGACGCCCTCCTGGGAGGCCAACAGCCGGTAGGCGCGCAGGATCTCACGGTCCGTCACCTCGTCGATGGCGCCGCCGGACTCGTCCCGCGCGGCGAGCGCGAAGTCCCACGAGGCGGGGTTGCCGATGCGGATGGCGGTGGCGATGGTCGACGGGTCCTTGACGATCTCGCCGCGCACGATCGGGGCGCTGCCGGAGGCCTGGAAGCCCCACATGCGCGGCGTCCTCGTGCTGACCTTGTCGGCGGCGTACTCCTTGTAGCCCTTCCAGTACGCGGTGATGTTCCCCGCGTTGCCCACCGGCAGGACGTGGATGTCGGGCGCGTCGCCGAGCATGTCCACGATCTCGAAGGCGGCCGTCTTCTGCCCCTCGATACGCACCGGGTTGACCGAATTGACCAGCGCCACGGGGTAGTTGTCGCTCAGCGCGCGAGCGAGCGTGAGGCAGTCGTCGAAGTTGCCGTCGACCTGGAGGATCTTCGCGCCGTGCACGAGGGCCTGGCCCATCTTGCCGAGCGCGATCTTGCCCTGCGGCACGAGGACGGCGGAGACCATCCCGGCCCGCACGCCGTACGCGGCGGCGGAGGCGGACGTGTTGCCCGTGGAGGCGCAGATGACGGCCTGCGCGCCCTCCTCCTTGGCCTTGCTGATGGCCATGGTCATGCCGCGGTCCTTGAAGGACCCGGTCGGGTTCGCACCCTCCACCTTGAGGTGGACCTCGCAGCCCGTGCGCTCGGAGAGCACCTGCGCGGGCACGAGCGGCGTGCCGCCCTCACGGAGCGTCACGACCGGCGTGCTGTCGGAGACCGGCAGCCTGTCCCGGTACTCCTCGATGATTCCGCGCCACTGGTGGGTCATTGCTGGTTACTCTCCTTCAACCCGCATGATGCTGGCGACACCCCGCACGGTGTCGAGCTTGCGCAGCGCCTCGACCGTACCGCCGAGGGCGGCGTCGGACGCTCGGTGGGTGACGACGACGAGGGATGCCTCGCCGTCCTTGCCCGACTGCCGCACGGTGTCGATGGAGACACCGTGCTCGGCGAACACGGTCGCCACCTGGGCGAGGACGCCCGGCTTGTCGGCGACGTCGAGGCTGATGTGGTAGCGCGTGACGACGTCGCCCATCGGCGAGACGGGCAGTGCGGCATAGGCGGACTCGCCGGGGCCGGTGGCGCCGCCGATCCGGTTGCGGCAGACGGCGACGAGGTCGCCGAGCACGGCGGACGCGGTCGGCGCACCGCCGGCGCCGGGGCCGTAGAACATCAGCTGCCCGGCGGCCTCGGACTCCACGAAGACGGCGTTGTAGGCCCCGCGCACGCTCGCCAGCGGGTGGCTGAGCGGGATCATCGCGGGATGCACGCGCGCGGTGACCGACGCCCCGTCCGCGGCCCGCTCGCAGATGGCGAGCAGCTTGATGGTGCAGCCCATCTCCTTGGCGGAGGCGAAGTCGGCGGCGGTGACCTCGGTCATGCCCTCGCGGTGGACGTCGTCGAGGCGGACGCGCGTGTGGAAGGCGATCCCGGCGAGGATGGCGGCCTTGGCGGCGGCGTCGAAGCCCTCGACGTCGGCGGTCGGGTCGGCCTCGGCGTACCCCAGGGCGGTGGCCTCGTCGAGGGCCTCCTGGTACCCGGCGCCGGTGGTGTCCATGGCGTCGAGGATGAAGTTGGTCGTGCCGTTGACGATGCCGAGCACCCGGTTGACCTTGTCGCCGGCGAGGGACTCGCGCAGCGGGCGGATCAGCGGGATGGCGCCGGCGACGGCGGCCTCGTAGTAGAGGTCCTTGCCGTTCGCGTCCGCCGCGGCGTGCAGCGTGGCACCGTCCTGGGCGAGGAGCGCCTTGTTGGCGGAGACGACGGAGGCGCCGTGCTCGAAGGCGGTGGTGATGAGGGTCCGGGCGGGCTCGATGCCGCCGATGACCTCGACGACCACGTCGATGTCGCCGCGTTTGACGAGGGCGGTGGCGTCGGTGGTGACCAGGGCGGGGTCGATGCCCTCACGCACCCGGTCGGGCCGGCGTACGGCGACCCCGGCGAGCTCCACCGGGGCCCCGATGCGGGCGGCGAGGTCGGCGGCGTGCGTCGTCATGATGCGCGCCACCTCTGAGCCGACCACTCCACAGCCCAGCAGCGCCACCTTCAGCGGACGCGTACGCATCATCCGACCTCGTTTCCTTCATACCTTCTAGGGTGGGACCAGTCTCATGCACCGGACGGGATTTTCTTCGATTCGTCCGGATCGTGAGACATTTATTTCATTTTCCCGGGGCTGGAGGACGGAAGATCTTCCTCCCGGGCCGTGCCCGGCGGGGTCCGGCCCGGCGGTGCCGAACTCCGCGTGCGACACCTCATCCGACGTCGAGACGCAGCAGGTCCTCCTCCGTCTCCCGCCGGACGATGACGCGCGCCTCACCGTCGCGCACGGCGACGACGGGCGGCCGCAGTACGTGGTTGTAGTTGCTGGCCATGGACCGGCAGTACGCCCCGGTGGCGGGTACGGCGATGAGGTCGCCCGGTGCCAGGTCGCCCGGCAGGAAGGCGTCCTTGACCACGATGTCGCCGCTCTCGCAGTGCTTGCCGACGACCCGGACGAGCATGGGCTCCGCGTCGGAGGTGCGGGAGACGAGGGCGACGCTGTACTCGGCGTCGTACAGCGCGGTGCGGATGTTGTCCGACATGCCGCCGTCGACGGAGACGTACGTGCGCAGCCCCTCCAGCGGCTTGACGGTGCCGACCTCGTAGAGCGTGAAGGCGGTGGGCCCGACGATGGCCCGCCCGGGCTCGACGGAGATGCGCGGGGTGGCGAGGCGGGCGGCCTCGCACTCCCTCGTCACGATCTCGGTGAGCGCCTTGGCGATCTCGTGCGGCTCGCGGGGGTCGTCGTCGCTGGTGTACGCGATCCCGAGGCCGCCGCCGAGGTCGATCTCGGGCAGCTCGACCCCGTGCTCGTCGCGGATGTCCTTGAGCAGCCCGACGACGCGGTGCGCGGCGACCTCGAAGCCCGACATGTCGAAGATCTGCGACCCGATGTGGGAGTGGATCCCGATGACCTCGAGCCCGTCGAGCCGCAGCGCCCGCCGCACGGCCTCGGCGGCCTGCCCGCCGGCCAGCGGGATGCCGAACTTCTGGTCCTCGTGGGCGGTGGCGATGAACTCGTGCGTGTGGGCCTCGACGCCGACGGTGATGCGGATCTGCACGCGCTGGCGCCGGCCGAGCTCCTGCGCGACGTGGGCGACGCGGACGATCTCCTGGAAGGAGTCGAGCACGATCCGCCCGACACCGGCCTCGACGGCCCGGCGGATCTCCGGCTCGCTCTTGTTGTTGCCGTGGAAGGCGATGCGCTCGGCGGGCATCCCGGCGGAGAGCGCGGTGGCGAGCTCGCCGCCGGAGCACACGTCGAGGTTCAGCCCCTCCTCGTCCAGCCACCGCACGACGGCTCGGGACAGGAAGGCCTTGCCCGCGTAGAAGACGTCGGCGTCGGCGCCGAAGGCGGTGCGCCAGGCCCGCGCCCGGGCCCGGAAGTCGGCCTCGTCGAGGACGTAGGCGGGGGTGCCGTACTCCTCGGCGAGCCGCGTCACGGGAATCCCGCCGACGGTGACGGCGCCGTCCGCGTCGCGGGCGACGGTCTGGGCCCAGACCTTGGGGTCGAGGGCGTTGAGATCGGCGGGCGGCGCCGTGCTCGCTGCGGAGCGCCCCTCTGGAAGGACGTCGGCGTGACGGGGCCCGGCGGGGTGTGCGGAACGGCTCATGGCGTCTTCAGGGCTCTCTCAGAGATGGTCGGGTGCGTCGATGCCGAGCAGGGACAGGCCGCCGGCCAGCACCGCCCCGGCGGCTTCGGCGAGCGCGAGCCGGGCACGGTGGGCGGCCGAGGGTTTCTCCGCCCCGCGCGGGAGCACGGCGGGCAGGAGGGGCAGCGCGGCATCGGCGACGGTGACGAGGTGCCGGGCGAGCCGGTCGGGCGCGCGGTGCTCGGCCGCGGCGGCGAGGACGCGGGGGTGGTCGGCGAGGGCGGCGAGGAGGTCGTGGGAGGCGGGCGCGGGATCCGCCGCGAGCGGGGTGGGCTCGGACGGGGCCTCCGCGAGGGGACCGGGCTCGGCGGTGAAGCCCAGGTCGGCGGCGTTGCGGGTGAGCGCGCGGGTGCGGGCGTGGGCGTACCGGACGCGGAAGAGGGGATTGCTCTCGCGCTGGACGAGGTGCTCGTCGCCGGTCCGGGGCCGGTCGTGGGGGGCGGGGTGGAGCAGGGCCCAGCGGCCGGCGTCGCGACCGAGGCGGAGGGGGTCGGGATCGCCGGGGGCGGGGACGGGCCGGACGGTCACGGCGAGCTCCGCGGGCGCCGGCCCGGCGGCGTCGACGCGTACGCCGAGGGCGGCGGTCCACTCGGGGGCGAGGGGGGCACCGCAGCTCGTGCGGACGAGGGCGCCCTGGGAGCGGAGGACGCGGGCGGCGGCCTCGGCGACGACGACGGCACGGAGGTCGTGGGGGCAGTGCAGCCGCACGACCCGGCCGTCGGGCCCGTCGGCGTACCCGTAGCGGGTGCCGTGCCGCAGGATCTCCTCGACGAGGGCGGCGGGGGCGGTGCCGTGGAGGCTGATGTTGAGGAACCCGGGCCCGGTGAGGACGACGTCCGCGATGCCGTCGACGTCGACGAGGTAGGGACGCAGGACCTCGGCGACACGGCGGGGGGGCTGCCCGGCCGGCCGGGCGAGCTGGAGGGCGATGGTGGTGGCGTAGTCGCCGCACCCCCCGGGCCCCGGCGGAGCGACCACGGCCCGCTCGGGAACGGGCACCTCGAGCTCACCCGCGTCGACGGCGCGACGCACCGCGTGCAGCACGGTGCGGGAGAGCTCTACGGGAGTCACGGGTCAAGCGTAGGGGAGGAGGGGGGTGGGTAGGCGAACCCGTTTGGTCGCAGTCCCGGGATGTGGACGGACCGCGCCGGAACAGCACGGTCCGGCTATCCGGCCGACTCGGCCTGAGCGGGCCCCTCACCGTCCCCACCGGATCCGGCGACCCCCTGGAACTCGGGCAGCCCGCCACCCGCTCCCCCGGCACCCCGCCCCTCGACCAACTGCCGTACGAGGGCGACGAGCTCGGCGGGCTCGAAGGGCTTGGACAGAAAGGCGTCGACACCGACACCCCCCTCCCCTCCGCCCCCTTCCGCGGCCTCACCCCCGGCGCCGGCCTCGTACTGAGAGGTGGCGCTGACGATGGCGAGGGGAAGGTCCCGGGTACGGGGATCCGCACGCAGCCGCGCGGCGGTCCGGAGTCCGTCCAGCCGAGGCATGACCACGTCCAGCGTGACGGCGTCGGGCCGCACCTGATGGATCACTTCCAGACATTCGACACCATCCGCCGCGGTCACGACCTCGAAGCCCTCCAGCTCGAGATTGACCCTGATCAGCTGCCGGATGACCTTGTTGTCGTCCACAACAAGAACTCGGCCAGACGCCCTAGGCACAACTCGAGAGTAGGTCCGGACCGGCTACCGCGTCCGGGTTTTCCCCACTTCCACCCCACGCGAGCGACATCGCCCCCTGCCCACCTGACGCCGACGCTCCGCTTCCCTCCCGCACGGGGAGGGGCACCGGCAGCGAGAACCGGTTCATGACCACCCCGGACGAGCTGGTAGTGTTCTACCCGTCGCCGCGAGCAACAGCTCACCGGCCGACACGCCCCCGTAGCTCAGGGGATAGAGCAACGGCCTCCGGAGCCGTGTGCGCAGGTTCGAATCCTGCCGGGGGCACCCTGTGTAAGTGTGCCCAAGACCCCGTCACCAGCGGAAACGCTGAGGTCGGGGTCTTCGCGTATGTGCAGGCGTGTGCCGCCCGGAGCGGCCGTATGTCGGGGTCTGTGGACGAGGCGTGGACGGGATCTTGAAGCGTTGTCCCAGGTGAGCCGCCGAAAACGACGAGGCCCCTGGACAGGATGCCAGGGGCCTCGGGCACGACCGGGTGGTGTCAGTCGTACTCGCGGAGCAGATCCTCGATGCGCCGGTTGGCGACGTCCTGCCGCCCGTCGAGGCACTTCGCGTAGCGGGTGAGCAGGACCTCAACGCTGTTGCCGGCCCGCTCGGCCACCTCGGTCGGGTCGACGCCCGCGTTGAGCCACGTCGACAGCGCCGAGTGCCGAAGGTCGTACGGCCGACTCGCGAGCGGCGAGGCAGCGACGGCCGGCGGGAGCGCGAGGAGTCGGGCCTCCTGCCACACGCGGTAGTAGGTCGAGGACGGGACGACCGCGCCCTTCTCACTGAAGAACAGCCGCCCGTCGTCCGCCGTGCCGAAGGTGGCCAGGTGCTCGCGGAGCACGGCGACGAGGTGCGGCGGGATGGGGACTCGCCGGACGTCTTCGGTCGGTCGGTTCTTGAGCCCGCGGTCGTCGTGGGTCTCCCCCGAGTCGGTCCACTGCTTACTGACGGACGGACGAGTCCGGTGGAGCAGCGCCGAGCCCCAGCCGTGTTCGGGGAGGTTCAGGTCAGTCTCGACAAGGCCGACCGCTTCGGCCGGCCGGAGACCACCGAAGTACATGGCGGCGAACAGACCCACGAGCCGACGGCCACGGGCACGCTGGTACCCGCCGACGTAGGAGACGGCCGCCAGGAGGTTCCGAGCCTGCTCCGGATTGGCGACCACCCGCGGATCGACCTGGTTGGACACCTTCGGTTTCTGCCAGCGAACCGCCGTGATCGGGTTCTCCCGCAGCTCCCCCAGGTCGACTGCGTAGTTCGCAGCGTTGACGAGGGTCCGGCGCTTACGGCGTACGGTTTCCGCTGCTGCGGCTGTTCCGTCGAGCTTGAGTTTCAGGGAGTCGAGCACTGCGCGAGCCGTGGCAGGCTCGGCGAGATCTGCGAGCGGTCGGGACGCCTTGGACACCCAATGAAGAACGTTCCGCACATCGTCCGGGACTTCGCGGTCGTTCGGCCCCGGCAGTACGAAAGCCCAGTTGCGGAGTGCTCTGCGGATCGTCTCGTCAGAGGGCCGACCGGGACGCTCGCCGAGAAGCTGCATGGTCACGCTGGTGAGCGATTCGTTGATGCCGTCGCGCGTGTTGGGGGCGGCATGCGGCCACTTCATTGCGAGGTACCTCAGGGCGAAGGCGTACCAGGAGACGGCCGACTTCGTCTCCTCCATCGATGCCGGAAGGCCGGTCCCCGTGTCGAACTCCTCGCCATCACGCATCGCACGCATGAGCTTGGTGCGGTAGTGATCGGCGAGCGCCTTCGTGCGGAAAGACTCGGAGAACACGTTGCCGGCTACTGACCAGCGCACTCCGTAGGACGGCGTCTTTGTGTCCCGCTTACGGACGCTCCAGACCTTTACGTCGAGAGACTTCACGCGGCGGTCTCCAGCTGCCGCAGCCAGGTCCGGAAGTCGCTCCGCCACACTCGCAACTCCCCATTGGGAAGCTTGAACGCTGCTGGCCCCTGCCCGAGCTCGCGCCACCGGTAGAACGTCCGCCGTGAGACTCCCCCGAGCTCGTCAAGGATCTGCGGGACGGTCATCAGCTCGTCTTTCACGTCAGGCTCCTTCCAGGGCTGCGAGTTCTTCGCGGGCGGTTTGGCGGTTGAGCTGGAGGTTGCGGGCGATGGTGGCGGCGAGGACGGATTCGCCGGGGGTGTGGCCGTGGCCGGCGTACTGCCAGTCGGCCAGGACGAGGACGGTGTCCGGCTCGCGGTCGTCGTTGAGGCCGAGGGCGGCGGCCTCTTGGGCGGCGCGGTAGTCGGCGCGTGCCTGGCGGAGGGCGCCGAGGGTGGTGGAGTAGCGGCGTGACTTGGAGGAGAAGTGGCCGCGGAAGCCGAGCATGTGCGCCCAGGCCCACAGCCGCCGGTCCGGATACAGCGGGTCGAGGATCTTGCAGGCTTCGATGAGGCGGCGGGCGTGGTCGGGGACGCCGTGCCGATCGAGTTCGGACAGTTCCCCGATGCGGCGGTCGAGGGTGCCGGTGTTCTCGGCGGCCTTGGTGGCGTACTTGGCGACGTAGGAGGCGACGGCCTGTTCGGTGATGTCGGAGCCGTCCCCGAACGCCTTCACGGGTCGGACGTCGAGCTGGGTGCCCCAGCGGAAGGTCCGGGCCGGCTGGTCGTCGGCGGCCGGGACCGAGACCGAGGTGTAGGAGTGTGCGGCGGCGGCGCGGATCGCGTCGGCGAGGAGATCCACGGTGGCCCAGGACGGCGGCGGGGTGCCGGGGCCGTCGGGTCCGTCGAGGCGGATCACGGCGTGGAAGTGCACGGCGCCGCGTTTCTGGAACTCGGCGACCTTGCCGTAAGACAGCCGGGCGCACTCCTTCAGCTCGCGTTGGGTGAGGCCGGCGCGGGCGGCGATCTCGCGGCGCAGCCGGTTGGTGAAGCGCTGCCAGAGCTGCCCGGCGTGGTTGTTGAACAGCACCGCGCCCGCGTAGTCGTACGTGTCCGGGTCGAGGGCGGTGCCCAACTCCGGGGCATCGGGCGTGTGGCGGGTGCCGCAGCGGCAGGTGCCGTGATCGGGCCGGTTGTGGACCGGGCCGAACGAGGGGGCGGTGAGAGTGGCGAAGACCCGCGGGTGGTCCCGGACGGTGGCGGGGATGTCGCGGCGGTCGTCCCCGGCCAGCCCCGCGCGGATCAGGTGGTAGGTGTCGCCGGCGTAGGTCCAGGCGCAGGACGGGCAGCGGGAGGCGCGGCGGTTGCCGCAGGCCACGCGGAGCCGTCCGCCTGGTTCGTTCTCGGTGGAGTAGTGGTGCAGGGTCTGGCCGGTGGTCTTGTCCTTGTGGATGGTCCAGCCGGTCAGGTGGATGGGGTCGGAGCAGCCGCCGGTGCGGCGGATCTGGTCCTGCCAGCGGTCGAAGCCGTCGGACCCGGCCACCCGCAGCAGATCGCCGAGGGTGATCGGGTCCAGGCCCGCCAGGGTGGCGGTGTCGCTCACGCGGCCACCTCCAGCGCGGCGGGGACCAGGGGACGCAGGACGGCGGTGGCGAGCGGTGCGGGGACGGCGTTGCCAATCTGCTCGAACTGCTTGGTCCGGGAGCCGGCCCACGGGTAGGCCGCGGGGAAGCCCTGGAGAACGGCGGCTTCCTCGACGGCCAGGCGGCGAATCGGTGTGCCGTCTGCGTCGATCCATGCGACGTGGTTCATGGCCTTGCCGAACAGCAAGGTCGAGGCGGGTTGGTCGAGGCGCCGGCGGGTGGCGGTGGGACGGCTGCCGACGCGGAGCAGCCAGGACCGGGTCCGGCCGGTGAGTGCCCAGGACGGGCCGGTGGTCGGGAAGCGGCTGCCGCCGGTGGTGTGGTTGCCTCGCGTGACGACCTCGCCGGGCGGGCAGTCCAGGACGTCGCCCATGGACCGCCAGGCGGGCAGTCCGTCGCCGAAGAGGTCGGCGCAGGTCCCGCCGTCGGCGTGGGTGGGCTCCGGGGGCAGGGCCGGACGGGACCGCGAGGCGATCAGGAACGCACGGCGCCGGGTCTGGGGGACACCGAAGTCGGCGGCGTTGAGGACGCCGGTCCACGTCGAGTAGCCGACGGCGGTCAGGGAGCGGGCGGTGTGCTCGAACAGGGGCAGTACTGCGGGGACCTCTTCCAGGGCGATCCACTCGGGCCGCAGGTCGAGGGCGTAGCGCAGGGGTTCGACGACGAGCAGGGATCGGGGGTCGGAGCAGGCGGCGCGGAGTGCGTCGCGGGTGTCGTGCCCGCGGGTGAGGTCGTCCAGGGCCTGGTGGCACAGGGGCAGGTCGGTGTTTCCGGCGCGCAGGCCGGCGGCGCTGAAGGTCTGGCAGGGCGGGGAGGCGATCAGTCCTGTGACCTTCCCCCGCAGTGGGGCGGTGGGGTAGGCGGCGACGTCGGCGCGGATCGTGGCGTGTCCGGCGGCGGCCCGGGTGGCGCAGGCGGCGGGGTCGATCTCGATACCGACGTCCCGCAGGCCGAGGGTGCGCAGTCCCTCGGACCAGCCACCGGGGCCTGCGAAGAGGTCCAGGACGGTCATGGCGGTCACTTCCCGGACCGGGCGAAGGCGGCGGTCGGGCGGGTGGTGCCGGTGCCCTGGCAGGTCGGGCAGGTGGCGCGGGTGCCGTCGCCGTTGCGGGTGCCGGTGGTGATGGCGACGGTCGGGAAGCCGTCGCAGTCGCGGCAGATCCGCGCGGCCGGGGCGTGCTGGTGCATCATGGGCGTGCCTTTCGGGTCCGTTGGATCGGGAAGGTGGCAAGGCGCCCGGGGCGGCGGTTCTTTGGCGAGAGAGCCGCCCCGGGGGCCGTCAGCGACGCTTGGCGTCGGAGTTGAGCAGGGAGCGCAGGACGACCGCGCAGACGGCGACCGAGGCGCCGGTGACGGCCACGGCCAGGAGCATGGAGACCAGGACCGCGCCGACGACCAGGACCACGGCGGTGCCGCCGCCGACGAGGGCGAGCGCGGTGCCCGGGGTGAGCTGGACCGTGGGCCGGGACGAGACCGGGACCTGAGCCGGGGCGATGGGGGCCGACGGCGTGGCCGGGGCGCTCGGGGTGATGGTGGTCGGCTCGATGACGGCGGGCGGGGTGACCGTGCCGGTGGGCTGGGGCATGGTCGGGAGCTTGGGCCGGAACATGAGCGGGTCTCCTTCTACTTGACGGCGGTGTCGATGACCGGGGCGAGGAGGCTGTCGGCGAGGAGGTAGCCGCCCAGCAGGAGCACGGCGATGAGCCACCAGGGCGGGCGGATGAGCTTGACGCCGAGGACTCCGACGCACAGCAGGGCGAACCAGAGCGGGACGTCCATCACGGCCTCCTAGCGGATCTTGCAGCGGTGGGTGCGGGCGGCGAGCTGGGCGGCGGACTGGCTGGTGTAGTCGGCGGACCAGCCGCAGCCGTCGTTGCTGCACACGGCGGCGTGCTTGGTGGTGCCGTGGCGGTCGCGGTGGGTGCCGATCTGTACCGGGCCGATCCGCATCACGGAGTGGAAGAAGTCGCGGGCAGGCATGACGAGGGTTCTCCTTTCGGGTCAGGTGAGCTGGGCGGCGATGGCGTCGGCCAGGTGCGACGGGACGCCGAGGCGGGCGCGGAGGGTGTCGGTGTCGATCCGGGAGCCGGTGCGGTGTTCGTGGTCGGCGGCGACCTTGCGGGCGTGGTCGACCAGCGCGGCCGGGACCGCAACCGCCGGCGGCGAGGCCGGGGCCGGTTCGGCGACCGGGAGCGCCGGGGTGTCCTCGGGCGCCGGGATCGCCGGGGCCTCAGGTGCCGGGTCCGGCTCGGCGGCGGAGGCCGGTTCGCGCTCGACTTCGGACACCGGGTCCGGGTCCGGGGTGGCGGGTGCCTGCGGAGCCGGGGTCCGGGGCGTGGGTGTGTGGGCGAGGAGGGTGCCGCCGAGGAAGGCCAGGGCGGGCCAGCCGGCGACGCCGAGGCGGAGCAGGGCGGGCGGGTGTTCCAGGTCGAGGAACCCGGCGGTGGCCACGTTCGCGCCGAGCGAGGCCACCAGGGCGATCAGGAACCAGCACCAGGCCAGCCGGGACGGCCCGTCGGTGCGCAGGCGGCGCCAGGCGGCGACCAGGAGCAGGTCCACCGAGATCGGGTAGGCCCAGGCTTTCCAGCCGTCCTGTCCCGCGGCGGCGGCGAGGTCGTGCAGGTGGGCGAAGGACAGGGCACCGGCGATCACGGCCTGTACGAGCACGGCGTCCGGGCGAAGAGCGGTACGCATCGCGTGTCCTCCTTTCCAGGGGTCAGTCGGTGGCGTGGCCGGTGCCCCAGCAGGTCAGGCACAGGGCGGTCTGGCGGTCGTCGGTCACACGGGTCCTGCGGGTGCCGACGCGGACGGTCTCGCGGGTCTCGCCCGTGCCGTCGCAGTCCGGGCACGGCGCGGGCTGGGGCGCCGGGGGCGTGGTCGTGCGGCGGGTGGTGGGCTTCTTCGCAGCAGCCATGAGGGGTGCCTCCCGGGCGGGGGTCAGGCGGCGGCCGGGGCCGACTCGACGGCCGGGGCCGGGACCGGGGCGAGGGCGTCGAGGGCGGGCCGGAACGGCGCGAGGGCGGGCAGGTCCGGGGTGAGGTCGGCGTGCCGGTTGCAGACGTTCACCGCGTGGCGCAGCGAGGTGTGCGGGGTGCGGATGCGGGCCCAGCCGCCGGCCGAGTCGGCGGCGATGGCGACGCCGGGGGTGTCGGTGGGGATCGAGATCGCGGCCAGGACGGCGTCCGGGGCGATGTCGCCGAAGGCCATGTTCGCGCTGGCTTCGTCGTTGACGCGGTGGGCGGTGCGGCCGGTGAGCTGGGCGCGGAGCATGGTGATGCCCTTGCCGAGTTCGGAGCCGAAGCGCTGCCCGCAGATTTCGAGGTAGATGCCGGCGGCGCGGCCGAGCTGGGCGAGACGGGCCAGGGCGGTGATGATCCGGTCGCGGCGCTTCTCCTCGTCCTTGGTGGCGAAGAGGGCGAGTTCGGCGACCTCGTCGACCAGGACCACGATCGGCACCGGCCGCAGATCGGCGGGCAGGTCCCAGATGTCGGCGGCGATCTCCGCATCCGGCACGTCCGCGGTGATCCGCTGCTCGGCCCGGATGAGCTGGTAGACGTCCTGCATGTGGGACACCAGGGCGTCGAGGAGGTCGGCGGCGGTGTCCGGGTTGTCGGCCAGTGCGGAGAACCGGCGGGCCAGCGGGAACAGCTCCACACCCTGCTTGCAGTCGATGCCGACCAGGGCGACCCGCTGCGGGGCGAGCGCGGCCACCAGGTTGCGCTGGTAGACCGACTTGCCGGACTCCGTGGCACCGATGACCAGCCCGTGCGGCACCGTGCGGTAGTCGCGGTAGTGCACCGCCCCGTCCTCGCGCAGGGCGACCGCAACCCGCATCGGCCGGGTCTCGGCCAGGGCGGGCATCTGGACGCGCTTGAGCACGTCGTAGCCGGTCATCCGCAGTTCCACCACACCCGAGCGCAGCTCACGCGAGGTGACCCCGTACATGGCGAAGGAGTGCCGCAGCCGGTCGCACGAGGCGGCCACGTCGAAGGCGTCCTGACTGGGGCGGAGCTTGAGCCGCAGCACCAGACCGGTGCGGGTGACACGGAACCGCAGGATGCGCGGAGCCCGAGGGCCGGGAATGGGCCGGTTGGTCACCCGGGCCACGGTCAGGCGCCAGCGGGGGGCCGGGACGGTGAGGCCGCAGGCGTCCATCACGGAGCCGTAGCGGAGAAGGACCCGCAGCGCGGCGAGGGTGACCCCGAAGGTCAGCCAGTACCAGGCCGGGCGCCGCCACCGCAGGAGACCCGCAGCGGCGACGACCAGCACCAGGGCGACGATCAGCCACGTCATGGCTCAGGCCGCCTTCGAGGACGAGGCGCCGGCGACGATGGAGGTCACCGCGACCGCGCGGAAGGCGATGCCGTGCCGCTTCTGGCCGTTGAACTCGTTCTCCCACGGCCGGGCGACCAGGCCGGTCAGGGCGACCGGGGTGCCCATCACCAGGTCACCCGAGATACCGGACTCCGGGACGGTCACCGACAGGATCTCCACCTCACCGTTGGCCGCGAACATCACGTCCACGGTCGACAGCGCGGCACCGGTCTCGGCGTCCATCGCCCGCTCACCGGTACGACGGTCCTTCACCTTCGGCTGCGGGGGCTGCGCCACCATCACGGTGGCCGCGGACGTGTCGACAGGAATCTGACGCATCGTCTCTTCTCCTGATCTAGCGGGAGTTGGTCCGCCATCCGGCGGTGAGATCAGGAGACCGCGAGAGGTAGTGGACGCATCACGGTCCGTATGGACGTTTGGGGACGTTTGAGCTATCGTCAAAACGTCCCTACGGCGTCCCATGGAAGGACACGTCATGGCGAACGAGCGTCTGCGCGCGGCGATTTCAGCGAAGGGCGAGACGATCCAGTCCGTGGCACAGCACGTCGGGGTGGACCCCAAGAGCGTGGAGCGGTGGATCACGACGGACCGCACGCCGCACCGGGGACACCGCTGGAAGGCTGCGAGCTTCCTGGGCGTCGACGAGGTCTACATCTGGCCCACCGTTCAGAAGCAAGCCGAGACGGCGAGCACGTCCGAGCTGATCACGTACTACCCCCACCGCGGGGCGGTGCCGGCCACGCTGTGGTCATCGCTGATCGAGAAGGCGAAGGACCACGTGGACATCCTCGTGTACGCGGGACTCTTCCTCTTCGACAGCCACCCGGACCTTCCGGACCAGTTGGCCGAGAAGGCCAAGGCCGGCGGGCAAGTCCGTGTCCTGCTCGGTGACCCCGACTCGGAGATGGTCCGCCAGCGCGGCGACGAGGAAGGCATCGGCGGCGATCTGGCCGCACGCGCACGCATCACCCGGCGGTACCTCGAACCGGCCATGCCGACGCCGGGCGTCGAAGTCCGGCTGCACGACACGATCCTCTACAACTCGATCTACCGGTTCGACGACGACGTGTTGGTGAACCCGCACGTACTCGGTGCGCCCGCGGGACAGAACCCGGTGCTGCACTTCCGCTACATCCCGGGAGCCCGGACGTTCCGGCACTACATGCGGAGCTTCGACTATGCGTGGGAGCGCGGACGGCCCGAATAGGCAGACCAGGGCACGTCATCCACCCGGCGGAGCGTGCAAGGCTTGGTGCATGGCCCGAGTCGACTACTTCAACGATCCGAACGCCCCGAAGGCGAACAGCATCGTTCCGTCCGTCACCGCAGTGGCGCTCAACGATGCCGGCGAAGTCCTGCTGATCCACAAGACGGACAACAACCTGTGGGCACTCCCCGGCGGTGGCGTCGACGTCGGCGAGTCAGCCCCCGATGCCGCCGTACGCGAGACGAAGGAAGAGACTGGGTTCGACGTCGAGGTGACGGGACTCGTCGGCATCTACACCAACCCGGCGCACGTCATGGCGTACGACGACGGCGAGGTACGCCAACAGTTCTCGATCTGCTTCCGGGCCCGCATCGTCGGCGGCGAGCTGCGTACCAGCAGCGAGAGCAAGGAGGTGGCGTTCGTTCACCCCAGCCGGCTGGACGGACTGAACATCCACCCGTCGATGCGAATGCGGATCGACCGCGGACTGGCTGACAGCCCCGATCCCTACATCGGCTGATCAGCAAGGCGAGAGCGCGTCCGCTCGACGGCGGCTCCGAGGTACGGACGCGCCTTGCTGATCGCGTTGTGCACCTCACTGCCCGGCTCGTACCGCACCAGGATCTCGTCAATGCGGTGATCGAAGTCGAAGGACTGCCCGGCCGGCCCAGTCGTCATATCCGCATAGATCAGCGCGTCGAGGACGGGTGAGTCTTCCCGCTCGTACACGTCCAGCTCGGCAGTCAGCCCGCGCTGTTCAGCCTCGTACACGGCCCCGGAGTGATGGGCAACGAGGCGGACGAGCCGGGAGGGCGCCCCAAGGCTCTCCAGGTGGCGAGCACCATCGAGCGGGTGGAATCCCGTGTCTCGCAGCTCCGGGGCATAGCCGATGTCATGCAGCCAGGCAGCAGCGACGAGTAGATCACGGTCCTCTTCACGCACAGCCGCGGATGCTTCGCTTGCACGAGCCGCCACGGCCTGCGTGTGCAGCCAGCGGTTCCCGAGCGGAGGCAAGAGCGACTCAGCCAGTTCGGCCGCGCCTTGTGGCGTGTCCAGTCCAGAGGGCATAGATCGCACGGTAGCCCAGATGAGCGCGTAGCCGACACCCCGGGACCAGCCGCCCGGGGCATGGCGCGGTAAGAGTTTCCCTACTCCATCAAGACTCGCTGCGCTCGCTCACGCGCCCGGACTCCTGGAGCTGCAAGCAGTCCGATCGGAGATCGGAGGTGCCGCGCACAGCGCGGCGGCGCCGGCCGGTCGCCGCCGCGCCGCCCCTCCTTGCCTTCGTCACCGGGGCCGCGCGCCGTCGCCCGTCCGCGCCCACAAGGGGGCGAAGACCAGGCCGGAGCTGGGATGAGAGGGCGATTCCGAGGTCAGAACCCCGTCGTGGCTGAGGCGGTCGGCTCCACGGCTTTAGGCAGCCACTTTGGGGCGAGCCTCTAAGATCATGGCCCCAACGTCGTGCTTTAACGGGCAGGTCCACAGACTGCCCGACTCGCCATCAGCTTACGGGGCCATGATCACTCGCCCCAAAGCAGCTCCAGCCCAAAGCCGCTCCGCCGACCTCGTGAGCAGAATCCGACCCTATACCCCAGCCAAGGAGCGAGCCGAGGCCGGAAGTCGGCAGACCCTTCCTGATCGGTCATCTCCAGCGCCTCCACTCCTCAATGCCGGTTACGAGCAAGTTCCTTCAACAGGGTCACATCAAAACGAACGATCGCTGCGTCATCCGCCAGTTCGAACCAACCTCCCAGTCGGCCAGACACCGAAGTTCCGAGCGCCTCATGCACGTCGACAGCGAGCGGCATCACGAACGACGCCGTGAGAAATCCAACTGTGACTCCACCCGCCGAGTACGCGCTACGAACACGTATTTCCGCGAGTTCCAAAGACTCGATAGGACCAAAGTCTTCGGGACTTCGGTCTACGAAATCTGGGAAATCGGTCAGATCCTGGTGAGCCACTACCTGTTCCACAATGGAGAGCAGAGCATCTTCCGGGAACGATGCCGAGGTGATAGAAACTTGAGTCCGGGCACACAGCTTCTCAATCACCGAATTTATGCTGGTGTGATAATGAAAATCTTCAGCGCGGTCACCCAACTCCCCAAGGAGATCAGGATGAAGAGATGGGTCCCCCTTCTTTGCGCCAAAGTCACCCGTGTTATTCGAAGCAAAGTGGGTAGCATGCGCCCCCTTCAGATGCCTCCTCTTAATGCACAACCATATAGCAGAGTCGCGGGCTCCTGTCCCGTCCGCCTTGGCCGGCTTCCGCCTCATCGCTTCTCGGAGTAACGCCTCTTTAGCGTCCTCGCCATCGAGTGGCAAAACGACAAATGTTTCTTCTAGATCGTCCTTCCATTCTCGAACGATCGACTCGACCGATGGAACGTAGTAAGAATCGATCTGACAGTACTTCGACAGATCAGATACAGCCTTGGCGTGTCGATCCAAAGCCTCTTGAGCATCGTGACGTCTTGCATTGATCGATTCGGAGAGAACCGTACTTGTGATAGCGACGGTTGAACTCAACGTGCCAGCGACCCGGAGCAGCGTAGAAATGGAGACGTTGCGAAGATTCCCCTGGCGAGGGAGAAGGTTCGTATCCAAGACAATGAGCACAAGTTACCTGCCTGCGACTTCATCGGCTCGTTCGGAGATCTCGTCGGCAAGAGAACTAAAAAGATGAATCGCATTGCGCGCACGCGTGTAGTGCGCGCCGCGCGCCTCACTCCCGTTCAGCTCAAATACTGCCTTGTGCGTCCTTTGCGCGATGGGCACCAGACTCGAGAGGTTTGGCACCTCCCCGATAGAAGTACCAGAAGCAGGGGGGAGGGAGCCTGCGCCTTCCAATGCCTCCACGATGCCGGTCTGGTAGGCGGCGGGCATGCGGTCGTTCCAGTGCTTATAGGCTTCGGCAGGCTGGTCCCGGTATACCGTGAACTGCTGGCTCACATACCCCAGTGGACTTGGCAGGCCCGGCGGGAGTTCGAATCCGAACTCAAGCTTCCTTCTTTCCGCCTGAACCTTAGCGATCTCCCATTCGCCGATCCAGTTGGCGACACTCTTACCGACACTCGGAAGAGCCGTCAGCGAGAACAAATCAGGCGCGAGTGGGACAACAAACCCAGTGGATCCGATAATTACGTTTCTGTTCAGTGCGCCAACATTAGGTCCCAGGTCAACGAAGACATATTCTGCTGAGACCAGCGCAGCGGTCTCAGTGATGAGTCGATAGAAGGCGGTGCTCACCTGGAACCCCCGAGGGAGCCCCGCAAGGGCTTCGGTCCACCCAGTTGGAGCGAATTCCTCATATTCACTCAACCGGATGTCTCCCGGTAGGATCCAAGCTGTATCCCTGATCTGCACAGGAGAAATAATCTCCAGCACCCCCGATCCCTCAACCACCGGACGAAGACACGAGTAGATTGTCTTTCCGGTATCGAAGAGCGATTCGACATTAGTTACGGGAATGGCAGCACTAGTGAGATTAGCCTGGGCGTCAGCATCGATAAAAAGGACTCGCTTTTTCTTCGCAAGCGCGATTCCGATATTGTAAACGAGGGTGGTTTTGCCTACGCCACCCTTGTGATTGAAGAATGAGATGATCTTCATTCGGCACTCTCCATGATCTAGGGCGGATTACGTAGGCCGACCCGATCGTCGCCAACGGTCAGGCCGGCCATACGGTAGCGGCGCGGTATCACATCACGTTTCAGGGAAAAGCTCAGTCCACCGATCCAACTCCGGCTCCCGCACCTCGATCTCTATCATTCGGCGATACATTGCCTCAGGAAAGGCTGAAAGGATCGAGTGGGTGTCGCGAGGTGACCAGACGAATACGTCACGCAGGAAGCTCGACACGCTCTCGTTCACCTTGACGATGCACTCGTACTTCCGCTCAAGCGCGCTGGTCAGATCGTCGGCCGACATGAGCGACACGTGCGACGCCGCATCGACCATGAGCGCAACTCGTCGGAAGCCGGCATACGTTGCACTGCTGACGAACTGCTCAAGCCCCTCCCCCGACACGCTCTTTCCACGTACTTCGACTGTCAGCAATGGATCGCCGTCCAAAAGCACTTGAACGTCACCGGGAAAGTCGCGAGAAGGGTCATTGATCCTTCGCGAGACGACCTCGCTATAGACCATGTCAAGGCCAGCAGCAACACAAGCTTGCAGCTTTCGTGGAATGTCGTTGCCGCTCACAACGAAGCTCTGTGTCTCAGCAATTAGGCTCGCCTCGACGATGGCACTCCCGACGGCGACGTGCTGCTTTTTGTTTGCCACGGAGATACACACTGCCAAGACGGCGACAAGCGCTTGGAACGACTCTTCAGTGGAATAGTCTTCTTCATCGACCCTAGCAAGGGCACTACTTACTCGGTCCAGATAGGGGCGCGCCTTCGTTTGGACCCTGACGATCTCGCTGTAATGGTCGTAACGGAAGAATGGCTGGTTGTTGATCGGCTCACGACCCGTAGCCCCCAGATCAAATCCAAGTTCTACAGACATCGGAACCACTACACCGTGGCAAAGGGTACGCAGAGAGAAGGCGCGATCGTCATACTTCTCTTTGATGGAGCGTGGGTCAACCCTGTCATCACATGCACGCGCGAGCAATGCTGTCACAAGCGCAGCCGTGTAAGTCCTTGGAGCATCTACCTCGCGTAGCGAAGTAGCCAGAAATGTCCAATCTTCGAGGAATACATCATCCGAAGCGGCCGCCTCGTATGCCTTCCTCAGAACCTGCTCCGCCGTGCTCTTTTTAATTGTTATTCCCATTGCCCCCCCCATGCCGCTCTAAATCAATTCGAGCTGTTCGTGGCCAGCCTGGCCAGGAACAGTAGTACCGCGAGAATCAAGATAGCCGAGTTGTTCCATCAGGGCCCGAGCGACGACCTTCCCCAACTCCACCGGGACGGCATTACCGATCTGCCGCTGCACTTCGCGCTTCACTCCGGTGAAAACGAACTCATCAGGGAAAGTCATGATCCGCTTCATCTCGGCAACGCGAAACCTACGCGCTCGCTCTTCCCCGTTCGCGTTCTTCACGTTCTCCCAGTGAAATGGTCCGACCCATGGACCTGGCTGAGCCTGCAGCGTCGTAGAAGGACGGTCTGGGTCCGCCTTCAGCAGGAAAGTCCAATAGCGGCTACGCCATTTGAACTCGTTGCGACCGCCATATCGGTCGGTGTGCCATAGATAGTTCTGCCCAGGAGGAACTTCCGCAGCGAGTTCGGCGTAGGTCCCCTCAGCAACTTCTCCAGCCTCAGGAACATCCGGCAGTCCGGCAAGTGCCTCGCGAAGACTCGTGAACGGAACCTTGGTGTGATCAATCACCCGATCTCGCTCCGACTCGCCAGAGTGCGTGGTTTCTGGGAAGTGGAAAGCCTTACCGTCACGTCGCCCCACGACGAATACTCGCCTGCGGAGCTGCGGAACCCCATACTCGGCCGCAAGGAGCACACGGAACGTCGGGTTGTAGCCTGCATCCTTAAGACCCGCAATGAGTCGGTCGAACTGAGCCCGATGGGTCTTGTAAGTCAGGCCCTGCACATTTTCCAGGATGAAGGCTTCGGGCTTACTCTCCCGAACCACACGGACGTACTCGTCGAGGAGGGAAGCATTGGGGTCGGCGCTGTTGCGCTTCTCCTCGATCCAGAATCCGGACTTACTGAACGGGGTACAGGGAGGACCACCGATGACCAGGGTGGGATCGCCGGGCTTGAGCCCGCCGGCTTCCAGCAACTCTGCGGTCGGGATCGTTTGGATATCGCCACACAGCGTCTTGGTGTCCGGGAAGTTGGCCGACAGCGTATCCAGAGCGGTCTGCTCGTAGTCAGTGGCAACCGCGACACGTAGCGGAGACCCGGAGCCGTCCTGGACCAGCGGTGGCTCAGCGCAGCTCTCAATGGCGCAGTCGAGGCCGCCGGCCCCGGAGAACAGACTGATCACAGGAAGCTCATGGTTCACCGCGCCACCTTAACGTATCGCAACCTCGGGGGACCGTGATCGCTACAGTGACACTAGCCAGCTCGCCACCCTCCCCTCTGGCCCTCGTGCGCAGATGGCTACGACACCGGTTACCTCGAGCGCACCCGGCAGCCGGGCGGCACACGACCAGCCGCTTCCGGCACGACTTGCCGATGTTCGCCAGCGTCCTGCGGTATCGACAGCCCAGGCGTGGACGCCCTGTGGACGAGCGGCCATATCTGCGGGCTGCTCGGCACCCGTGACCTGCACAGACGACTGGGACACAATCGCCCTCCGGAGCCGTGTGCGCAGGTTCGAATCCTGCCGGGGGCACCCTGTGTAAGTGTGCCCAAGACCCCGTCACCAGCGGAAACGCTGAGGTCGGGGTCTTCGCGTATGTGCAGGCGTGTGCCGCTCCGAGCGGGTATGCCGACTGCCGTGAACGGGGTGTGGGCCGTCTTCCCGTAGCGGCCAGAGATCCGACAGAGGTTGTGCGGGACCGGCGCGACCGTGCTCGATGCGGCTCCGCGGGAATTGACTCGGCGGGCACATCCCGTAGACCGTGGCCCGTCCGCCGGACAGCTCGGTCCACCGCCGTTCCATCGGCACCTCATGGGTCAGCGGCTTCATGGACGGCTCCGGTGACACCCGGACCTGCTCAAGCACCGGTGACCGATATCGGGAGGATGAGAGGTAGGATTGGTAGCATGAGCGAGCCTACCGGCAAGTACTCGATCACCATGCCGCGCGACATCGCCGAAGCCGCCAAGGCCCGTAGCGGCCCCTCCGGACTGTCCGCCTATGTGGCTGCCGCCGTGGCCCGTCAGATCGAGCGGGACAATCTGAACGAGCTCATCCAGGTCGCCGAAGCCGAGCACGGGCCCGTCACAGACGAGGAGGTCCAGGCTCTGCGTGATCAACTCCATCAGGCGCGGAAAGCGCAGTCACAGGGCGAGGCGAGTGCCGCGTGAGCCGTTCTCCCGCCGTGCCCGGTGGGACGCTGGTCCTGGATGGTGAAGGGCTGGCCAAGGCCGTGCTGCGCGATCGCACCGTCACCGGCTGGCTCGCCCTCGCACGCGCCGACGACCTGCGGGTGATCACCTCTGCGGCAACCCTCGTCGAGGTGGTCCACCCCCGGATCAACCGGCCGGCTCTGGAGTGGACGCTGTCCCGCCTCGTCGTCGAGCCGGTCACCGAACCCATCGCCCGGCACGCGACCGCTCTCCTTCACGACGCGGGGCTGCACGGCCACAAGTGCGCCATCGACGCCATGCTCAGCGCCACCGCCCTCGCCGCGCCCGGCCCCGTCACCATCCTCACGTCCGATCCGGAGGATCTCGGCGCCCTCTGCGGTGGGCGTGCCACCGTCATCAAGGTGTGACTTCAGGACCCACTGCTCATGATCCGCCGGGCGCAGTCGCCTTCCGAGGCGTGCCGTCCCAGCGCCATGTGGTCCGGCGGGGGTGTCCTGGGAGGTCGGCGCGGCCCGTGGCCCAGAGGAGGGTGGGCCAGGGGGCCGCGGTGCGCGGGGCGTCCGGGAACAGGCGGGTGAGGACGCGGGCGCACAGGTCGGCGGGTGGGGTCCAGGTGAGGGCGAGGCCCTGGGCCAGGTCGTGGGTGTGGACCAGGGTCTCCGTGATGCCCATGGCGGCGAAGCCCTCGGGGTCGGAGATGCCGAAGACGTGGTACGCGCGGACGTGCGGGGGTGTCGTGCGGACCACGGCGGCCAGCAGTGCGCCGCTCGCCTCCAGTACCTGCAGCAGGCCGGCGGGGCCCGCCTCGCGGTCCGCGTGGATGGCGTTCGCCGGGCCGCCGGGGCGTCGGCTCTCCCAGACGAAGGGGACTTCCCCGGTCAACGGTGGTGTCCGCGGGGCGAGTTGCGCCGCGTAGGCGAAGAGGTCGTCGCCGAGGTGCTCGACGGTCTCCCAGCAGTCCCATTCCAGCGAACCTGCCTTCCCGGCCCACGCCGCCGGGGACGCTTCGCCCAGGGTTGCGACAGCCAGTCGCACGGCGCGGTCGAGGTCGTCCGCGGTGACGGGGGACGGGGGAGGGCCGGGTTCGGGTGTTCGGGGCATGGCAGCACCGTATCCGCAGGGGTCTCCTCGGGGTCGGGGCTCAGCCGCCGACCAGGGCGATCAGCTTGATGAAGATCAGGACGGGGGTCGTCGTGAGGTCCACCGGGTCGTCCAGGGCTTCGAGTTGGCGGTCGTCGGAGAGGATGAAGAAGCCGTTGGTCGCGAAGGCGTGTTCGGCCGCTTCGGTCTGACGGGCCGCGTCGATGAGGCGGGGTCGGGGGAAGTGGTAGCCGTGCGGCGTCTGTTCGGCGCCTTCGGGGCGGACCAGGCCGTTGAAGTGGTCGCCCGGGCGGGTGTTGTGCCGGGTGACCTCCTCGTGGACGCGGAGGCCGATCAGCTCCCGTACGGTCATCCGGTCGGGCAGGCCTGTCGCCTCCCACTCGGCGATCCGCTTGCCCGTCGCGGTCTCGTCCCGGAAGGTCACGGTGGCCATCAGGCGCCTCGCTCGTTCTGCCGTATCTGGCGGAGGATCGTCTCGTCGGTGATGTCGGTGTCGGCGGCCAGCAGGAACGCCTTGCTGAGGATCAGCGCGAGCCGTTCGTCGTCGAAGGGCAGGAACACCGTGCGGTCGGCCGGGCGCCGTGCCGCGACGACGCACAGGTAGCTGTCGTCCGGTTCCATCAGGATGTTGGCCGAGAAGAGGTGGATCTTGTAGGTGCGCAGATCGCCCCGTACGCGCAGGAAGCGGCCGTCGAGTGTGCAGCGGTCGGCGATCTTCAGGCGGGGCAGGAGGCGTTCCAGTACGTCTCGGCGGGCCAGGGCGCTCTCGGTCAGCTCGCCGAAGGCGGTCCGTTCCCAGTAGGCGCGCTCGGCGCCGCCGTCGGTCCAGTCGGGGTCGGTGGCGATCGAGGTCACGCCGACGAAGAGGTCCACGTCGCGCATGGCCTCGCTGAACACCAGCGGGGGCACGTCCGCGAGCGGTGTCTCGCGCCAGGTGTCCTCCCGCCGGCGGTCGAAGCGGACCTGGTCGGTCGTGGCCAGTGCGTCGTCGCCGGCGGAGTCGGACCAGGTGTGGTGGAAGCGGACCCGCCACTCCCCCGCCGCCAGGGTGCGCTCGGCCTCGTCGCCGTCCCCGTCGTCCCAGGGGCCGAGCAGGCTGCTCTTCCAGCCCCGGGCGCGGAAGAGGGCGAACATCCTGCGGTAGTGGACGAGGTGGGCGGCGAAGCGGTTGGAGTAGACGCCGGTCCGCTCCTCGGCCGGGGTGAGGCGGTAGATCTCGCGGAAGGCCTGCTTGAAGGGCTGGCGTATGCGCCGTTCGGTGAGCAGGTCCCGCCAGGCCCGTACGGCGTGGGGGCCGGAGCGGAGCGGGTGCCAGAGCCGTACGGAGGCGTCGTCGGGCGCGTCGGGAAGGTCTTCGTCCGTCTCGGGCAGGACGGCCCGCCACTCGCCGGGGGCGACCTCGATCTCCCAGATCAGCCGGCCTACGAGGGTCCGGGCGAGGGGGTGGCCGGCCAGTTCGGTGCGCCACCAGCCGTACGGGTGGACGGCGTCGACGGTGAAGCCGCCCTCCAGGGCTCGCAGGAGGGTGGCGAGTTGGGCGTTCACCCGCTTCACCAGGTCGCGCAGTTCCTTGACCAGGGCGGCGTGGTCGCGGCGCACCGGTGCCGGGACGGTGCGCAGCGGGCGGCCGTCCTTCTCCCAGGTCAGCGTGGCGCTGTCGGTGACCGTGACGACCGCCCGGTAGTCGCCGGCCGGCCGGCGCAGGACGCCATCGTCGTCGAAGTCCAGCCTCGGCAGCCGTAGTGCCACGTCGGTGCGTTCGGCCAGGGCCGCGTCCGCCTTCCTGAGCATCTTGTCCAGTTGCCTGGGCACTCCGGCGTGCCGGACGGTCCGGCGTACGGTGCGGATCGCGGTGATCAGTTCGGGTGTCGGGAAGTCCTGTGCGGCGCGGGCCACTTCGTACAGGAGGGCCTGTGAGGGGAGCGTCTTCGCCGCCGTGGGCGCGAGGGCGATGCCGGGCAGCAGCCGGTCGAACAGCTCGGGCAGCCAGGGTTCGTCGCGCAGCAGCGCGACCCGCAGGGCCTGTCCGAGCGAGATGACCTCCCGGTCGGTGAACGCCTTGTCCGCCCGGTAGGGGATCTCGCCGGCCCGGATCGCGTCGGTGCGGTCGGCGGCCGCTTCGAGCGCGCGGCGGGTGAACGCCACGTACGCCGGGTTCTCGGCCGATCTGCGCCAGGTGTGGGCGAGCGGCGAGTCGAATCGGCTGTCCCGGTCGATCTCGGACAGCACCGTCTGTTCGAGCGGGGTGAGTCCGGCGACGACGGCTGTCTCGTCGGCGACGATGGGGCCCACGTCGCGGGAGAGCCGCTCCACGACCGTCCTCAGTGCCTCGTCGCCGGCGAGCGCCGCCACCGCGAGCAGCGCGTACGGCTGGCGTACGACGTCCTGCTTCAGCCACAGCCCGACCAGGGTGCGGGCCGGTCCGGACACGTCGGGCAGCGGTCCCGTGCGGTGCAGCAGTGCGTCGAGGCCCGGGGTGAGGTCGGCCCGGCCGTGTTCCTCCCACGCGTCGACGAGCAGCTCGAACATCCGGCGGCACGCGGCGGGCGTGTAGCGGGGCTGCCGTTCCCCGGCCGTGCGCTGGATCAGGAAGCGGATGTTCCGCATCGTGGGTGTGGCCGAGACGTCCGCCCGGTAGGCCGCGACGAGCAGGGTCCCGAGTTCCTCGTCGGTGACCTGTGACGGGTCGGGGTGCCCGTCCTCGTCGGTGAAGTCCGGGTCGGTCAGCGCGCGCATCAGCCGGTCGGCGGGGCTCGTCGGGCCCCTCTCGCGATCCCCGGTCACCAGGGCGTCGTTCAGCATGGCCGGATGATGGCAGAGGGGACCGACAACGCGTTCGACTGTGCGTCTGCGCAGGTCCGCGACCGGCGGGGGGTGTCAGCCCGTTCCGTCCTGCTGCCAGACACGGGGCCAGTTCCCGGACGGCGGTGGTGGTCCCGCGATGCCCAGATCACGGCGCGCGAGGGTGTAGAAGGTGTCACGCGCCCGGCTCATCCGCCGGACCGCCTCCTCCCAGCCGGCGGGGTCGTCCTTCGCGCCGCGGGCGTAGAGCTCGACGTTCCACACGGCTTCGTGCCACGTGCGGGCCGCCCCTATGGTCTCGGCGTCGCCGACGAGCAGCACGGACTCCCACTCGGCCGCACGCCGGGCCTCGGCCTCGGCGAGCTGCGTGAGGCCCTGCTCCGGGTCCAAGGGGTCCACGGCGTGCTGGAAGCCCCGCGCCGCCCCCATGCGCTGCGCGATGTTGATCTGGTGCTTCAGGGCGTTGGCGTAGGAGGCGTAGGTGTCCAGTCTCTTCTGGTCCCAGCGTTCCGCCCTGGCCCGCCGCCACCTGCTCCGTTCCGTGAGGCTGGTCGCCAGGTAGGAGCCGGCCGCTCCCACGACGACGCCGGCCAACGCGGGCAGCTGTTCCCACACCGTCGATCCCCCTTGTGACTGACGCGGACAGTCGGGGACACATTGCCCTACTCCGTGGTTTCGGGACAGGTGACGGGGCGGCCTCGTCGGCCGTTCACCCTGTGGACCGCCGACCCCGGCGGCGCCCTCAGGCCTGGCGCAGCACCGCCAGGACGACCAGGAGGACCGTCGCGCCCGCGCTCATGCCGTGGGCGACCACGCCGGTCAGCGGGAAGTGGCGTTCCGCCGTGCCGGTGGTCTGGGAGTGGCGGCCGGAGCTGGGGAGCCAGCGCAGCAGCATCATGAAGCCGAGGGCGGCCACGACGAGGACCGCGGCGCAGGCCGCCCACGCCGTGCTGCGGAGGCCGCCCAGGAGGTACACGGCCCAGGCGGCCAGTCCGGTGACGGCGAGCGCCACGTGGCCGACCACCAGCCACAGCGGCAGCCGGGTCACGCCGGGCGTGCGCTGGCGCAGGCCGCCGTGGCGGATCCAGACGGTGGCGAGGTAGGCGCCCAGGGCCGCGGTCAGCAGCCAGGCGCCCAGGACGACCAGGTCCATGTGTTCCGTTCCCCCTGCCCGATGACGGCGTGCTGTGTCTCAGCGGACTCAGCACAGCGCACCCGGCGGGGGCGGACCGGACGTCCATTCAGGGATTCACCCGTTGGCGTGAACCATGTCGCCGGGGACTGGTCAAGCGGGGCTCGGGGTGTCAGGCCAGGGACAGGACCGACGTCACCACCTGACGCAGCATCGCCGTGGGGTCCGGCACCGGTCCCGGGGCGCGCCACGCCACGAAGCCGTCGGGGCGCACCAGGACCGCTCCGCCGCGCGTGACGCCATGGGCCTTCGCCCAGTCGGTGTCGTCGTTCTCGGGCAGCAGGTCGGCGTCGGGGGTCTTGCCCACCCGGTACGGCGTCAGCGGGACCCGCATCTCGTCGCCGAGCAGTGTCGCCGCCTCGTGCCAGCCGCTGGACTCCGTCGCGTCGCTGAGCAGGACGAGGGAGCGTTCGTAGAGGTCGAGGGTGGAGACGCGGTCGTCGCCGCGGAGCAGCCACAGGTGCGGGGCCCTGCTGCCGGGTTCGCCCGTCAGCGAGAGGCCCTCCGGGACCACCGGCGTCGCCGGGTCGGCGCCGACGACCGCGCCCTGGGGGTAGCGGTAGCCGAGGGCGACGTTGAGGATGCCGCGCTGGGGACCGCCGCCGCCTCCGGGTGCCGGGGGCGGGGCGAAGCCGGGGTGGCTGTGCTCGGCGGAGCGGGCGGCGGCGCGGGCGCTGGTGGCCTCCGCGACCGGGCGGCGTTCGGCGTCGTAGGTGTCGAGGAGGCCGTCACCGGCCCAGCCGTCGAGGACGGCGGCCAGTTTCCAGGCGAGGTTGTGGGCGTCCTGGATGCCGGTGTTGGAGCCGAACGCGCCGGTGGGGGACATCTCGTGGGCCGAGTCGCCGGCCAGCAGGACGCGGCCGCAGCGGTAGCTGCGGGCGACGCGCTGGGCGGCGTGCCAGGGTGCCTTGCCGGTGATCTCGACGTCGATGCCCGGGTCGCCGATCGCGCGGCGGATGTGGGCGGCGCAGCGTTCGTCGGTGAAGTCCTCCACCGTTTCGCCGTTCTCCGGGTGCCAGGGGGCGTGGAAGACCCAGTTCTCCGTGTTGTCCACCGGGAGCAGGGCGCCGTCCGCGTCCGGGGCCGTGAGGTAGCAGACGATGAAGCGGCGGTCGCCCACGACGTCGGCGAGGCGGCGGGAGCGGAAGGTGATGCTGATGTTGTGGAAGAGGTCGCCGGGGCCACTCTGTCCGATGCCGAGCCGTTCCCGGACGGGGCTGCGGGGGCCGTCGGCGGCCACCAGGTAGTTCGCGCGGATCGTGGTGTGCTCGCCGGTCTCCCGGTTCCTGACGATCGCCGTGACCCCGTCGGCGTCCGTGTCGAACGACAGCAGTTCCGTGCCGAAGCGCAGGTCGCCGCCGAGTTCGCGGGCGTGGGCGAGCAGTTCGGGCTCGAGGTCGTTCTGGCTGCACAGGCACCACCCGCTGGGGCTGAACCGGGCGAGTCCGTTGCCCGGGTCGATCTTCCTGAACAGCCACTCCCCCGCGTCGCCGACCAGCGTCGGGGTCTGGAGGATGCCGTGGTTGTCGGCCAGCGTGGCGGCGGCCCGCCGGATGAGCGGCTCGGTGCCCGACACCCGGAACAGTTCCATCGTGCGGACGTTGTTGCCGCGTCCCCGAGGGTGGATGGAGGTGCCCGCGTGCCGCTCCACCAGGGTGTGCCGGACGCCGAGCCGGCCCAGGAAGACCGAGGTCGACAGGCCGACCAGGGAACCTCCGACGATCAGCACCGGGACGCGGTGGACCCCGGGTCCCGATCGATCGGCTCTTTCTTTCATCGCTCGTTCCTCCGTTGCGTCGGGCCTCGGTAGGGCCGTCGTCGAGTGGCAGGTCCCCTGACGTGCAGGGGCCGGGGCTTCATGCATGCCCCGTGACGCCTGCGGCGGCTCAGGCTTCACCCGCTTAACCCGTCTGGTTCGCGGTCCCCGCGGGAACGGCCCACGATCGTGCTTACGCGACCGGCGCATCCCGTCGCACACGGCATGCGCAGCGACGGTCGTACTCACCCGTACACGAGGAAGTTCCCCCGAGAAGAGGTGGGCCGGATGACGGTCTCTCCCGTCGTGTCGTCGGATTCCGGATCGACGGATCCCGCAGCCATGGGTGCCGGGGCGACGGCCGCCGTGTCCGCGGACGCGGGCGGCGTCTCGATATCCGCGTTCGACGGATCCCGCGTGCGGGTCGTGCTGATGCTGGACATCCACGACGGCATGCAGCAGGAGTTCCTCGACGCCTACGAGCGCATCCGCCACCGGGTCGCGGCCGTGCCGGGTCATGTCAGCGACCAGCTGTGCCAGTCCCTGGAGAACCCGACGCAGTGGCTGCTGACCAGCGAATGGGAGAGCGCGGCGCCCTTCCTGGCGTGGGTCAACAGCGACGAGCACCTGTCGACCGTCGAGCCCCTGCAGGACTGCGTCCGCGACACCCGCTCCCTGCGCTACAGCGTGCTGCGGGAGACCGCGTCCGACGGTGCCGTGGTCTCCGCGGCGGCCGGTGAGGCGCTGTGCGCCCCTCCCCGGGTGGGGGGCAACGTCGTCCGGCACGCCCTGACCTTCACCGTGCGGCCCGGCAGCGAGGCCAAGGTCGCCGAGCTGCTGTCGAACTACGCCTCCCCCGAGGCCCAGGCCGACGAGAACACCCGGTTGCTGCGCACCTCGCTCTTCATGCACGGCAACCGGATCGTGCGGGCGGTGGAGGTGCGGGGTGATCTGCAGACCGCGCTGCGCCACGTCGCCCGGCAGCCCGGGGTGCGGGCGGTCGAGGAGGCCCTCAATCCGTACCTGGAGGAGGACCGCGATCTGAACGACCCGAACTCCGCACGCCGGTTCTTCACCCTGGCCGCGATGCCGGCCGTCCACCACGTGGCGTCCGTGACGGGGGCCGAGGCGCGCCCGCAGCGGTGTGCGCTGCTCTATCCGGTGCGGGCCGGCGCGGGTCCGGAACTCGCCCGGCTGCTGGCGCGGCAGGACGCGTCCGCCGTGTACACCCCGGACGGCCCGGTCCTCGCCGCCACCGTCTTCCACCGCGACGACCTCGTCGTACGGCTCGTCGACGTGGCCGGTGACCCGGACGAGGCGCCGGCGTTCGTCCTGGGGCTGCACGACCGCGAGGGGTCCGCGGACGCGGCCGGTGTCGCGGTGGCCGAGCGGCTGCTGGACATCGCCTCGGTCGGCATCGACGGGCCCCTGACGGACGCCGGCACGCTGTCGCGGCTGCTCGCGCGGGCCCGTATGACCCCGCTGACCGACCGGCGTTCGCTCCCTTCCTGACCCGTCGGCGCGCGGCCCGCCGGCCGGGCCGCGCGCCGGACTTCCCCACCGCCTTCCGTCCTTCCGGAGTGACCGACATGACAGACCAGCAGGTACGCATCGTCTCCCTCGGCGACATCCCGCCCAACACGCGTCGCGGCGGAGACCTCCGCGCCCTTCTCACGCCCACGACCTCCGGGTCGACCAGCGGTTTCATGGGCGTGGCCATCGTGCAGCCCGGCGACCGGATCGCCGAGCACTACCACCCGTACTCCGAGGAGTTCGTGTACGTCACCGACGGCACGCTCGAGGTGGACCTGGACGGGACTCCGCACGCGCTGTCCGTCGGGCAGGGGGTGCTGATCCCGCAGAACGTGCGCCACCGTTTCCGCAACGTCGGCGACGTCGAGGCGCGGATCGTGTTCCACCTGGGGCCGCTGGCCCCGCGGCCGGAGCTCGGCCACGTCGACACGGAGGACGCGGAGGGCAACGCCCTGCCGCTCGACGGCCACGCGGGGTGCGCCGGGCACGGGCGTCCCGCCACGGCGGCCGAGGCGGTGTCATGACGCGGCGACGGGTCGCCGTCACGGGCATAGGCGTCGTCGCCCCGGGCGGGATCGGCGTGCCCCAGTTCTGGGGCCTGCTGTCCGACGGCCGTACGGCGACGCGGCGCATCTCCCTCTTCGATCCGGCCGGTCTGCGTTCGCAGATCGCCGCCGAGTGCGACTTCGAACCGTCCGCGCACGGGCTGGACCTCGCCACCGTGCAGCGGTGCGACCGGTACGTGCAGTTCGCGCTCGTCGCCGCCGCCGAGGCGGTGCGCGACGCGGAGCTCGACATGGGCCGGCTGGACCCGTGGCGGGCCGGTGCCACGCTGGGCACCGCGGTCGGCGGCACGACCCGGCTGGAGCACGACTACGTCCTGGTCAGCGAGCGCGGTTCGCGGTGGGACGTGGACGAGCGGCGGGCCGAGCCGCATCTGGAGCGGGCCTTCACCCCGGCGACCCTCTCGTCCGCCGTGGCCGAGGAGTTCGGGGTGCGCGGGCCGGTGCAGACGGTGTCCACCGGGTGCACCTCCGGTCTGGACGCGGTGGGGTACGCCTTCCACGCCGTCGCCGAGGGGCGGGTCGACGTGTGCCTGGCGGGCGCGGCGGACTCGCCGATATCGCCGATCACCATGGCCTGCTTCGACGCCATCAAGGCGACCTCGCCGAACAACGACGACCCGGCACACGCCTCCCGGCCCTTCGACGCCGACCGCAACGGTTTCGTCATGGGCGAGGGCGCGGCGGTGCTGGTCCTGGAGGACCTGGAGCACGCCCGGGCCCGCGGCGCGGACGTGTACTGCGAGATCTCCGGCTACGCGACCTTCGGCAACGCGTACCACATGACCGGGCTCACCAAGGAGGGTCTGGAGATGGCGCGGGCGATCGACACCGCGCTGGACATGGCCCGGCTGGACCCCACCGCCGTCGACTACGTCAACGCGCACGGCTCCGGCACCCAGCAGAACGACCGGCACGAGACCGCCGCGGTCAAGCGGTCGCTGGGCGAGCACGCGTACCGGACGCCGATGAGCTCGATCAAGTCCATGGTGGGCCACTCGCTCGGCGCGATCGGCTCGATCGAGCTGGCCGCGTGCGTGCTGGCGCTGCACCACCAGGTGGTGCCGCCCACGGCCAACTACACGACCCCCGACCCCGAGTGCGACCTGGACTACGTGCCTCGCGAGGCCCGGGAGCGTTCGCTTCGGCACGTGCTGTCGGTGGGCAGCGGCTTCGGCGGCTTCCAGTCCGCCGTCGTACTCAGCGGTTCTGGCTCCGGCTCGGAAGGAGGGCCACGATGAGCGGACCACAACGGCCCCGGCGCGCGGTCGTCACCGGCATCGGCGTGGTGTCCCCGCACGGCATCGGGGCGGAGGCCCACTGGAAGGCGGTCGCGGACGGCACCAGCAGTCTCGGGCCCGTCACCCGGGAGGGCTGCGAGAACCTGCCGCTGCGGGTGGCGGGCGAGGTGCGCGGCTTCGACCCGTCGGAGCTGATCGACGAACGGTACCTCGTCCAGACCGACCGGTTCACGCACTTCGCGATGACCGCCGCGCAGCTCGCGCTCGACGACGCGCGGTTCGGCCGCGGTGACGTCGCCTCGCCGTACTCGGTGGGCGTGGTCACCGCGGCGGGTTCGGGCGGCGGCGAGTTCGGGCAGCGGGAACTGCAGAACCTGTGGGGCCAGGGGTCGCGGTACGTCGGCCCGTACCAGTCGATCGCCTGGTTCTACGCGGCCAGCACCGGCCAGATCTCCATCAGCAACGACTTCAAGGGCCCCTGCGGTGTCGTCGCCGCCGACGAGGCGGGCGGTCTGGACGCCCTGGCGCACGCGGCGCTGACCGTGCGGGGCGGCACGGACACGGTGGTGTGCGGCGCGACGGAGGCGCCGCTCGCCCCGTACTCGATCGTCTGCCAGCTGGGTTATCCCGAGCTGAGCCGGGCGGTCGAGCCGGACCGCGCCTACCGCCCGTTCACGCGGGCGGCCTGCGGTTTCGCGCCGGCCGAGGGCGGGGCCGTGCTCCTGCTGGAGGAGGAGAACGCGGCGCGTGAGCGCGGGGCCGAGGCGCGGGCGACGGTGGCCGGGCACGCGGCGACCTTCACCGGCGCCTCCCGCTGGGAGGAGTCGCGGGCCGGGCTGGCGCGGGCGATCGAGGGCGCGCTGGCGGAGGCCGGCTGCCGGCCCGAGGAGGTGGACGTGGTGTTCGCGGACGCCCTCGGGGTGCCGGAGGCCGACCGGGCCGAGGCCCTCGCGCTCGCCGACGCCCTCGGACCGCACGCGCGGCGGGTGCCGGTCACCGCGCCCAAGACCGGGACCGGGCGGGCGTACTGCGCGGCGCCGGTGCTGGACGTGGCGACCGCGGTGCTCGCCATGGAGCACGGGCTGATCCCGCCCACCCCGAACGTGTACGACGTCTGCCACGACCTGGACCTGGTGGCCGGCCGGGCCCGTCCCGCCGCGACGCGCACGGCCCTGGTCCTCGGCCGGGGGCTCATGGGCTGCAACTCGGCTCTGGTCCTGCGCCAGGGCCCGCCCACCGCCTGAGCACCGGCCGGGCCCGACCCGCCCCGTCCCGAGCCATCACCATCCCGAGCGGGCGCCGCCTCCCGGTGGACGCCGATCCGAGTGAAGGAGTACCTCGCATGACCGACCAAGTGGACTACCAGGTGACCGTCGAGGAACTGTCGGCGCTCATGAAGCGCACCGCCGGTGTGCACGTCGACCCGGTCACCCTCCAGCAGCAGGCCGACGCCGGTTTCGACACCTTCGGCCTGGACTCCCTCGGCCTGCTGGGCATCGTGGCCGAGCTGGAGAAGCGGTACGGGCTGGGCCTGCCGGAGCAGGCCGAACGCTGCAAGACGCCCGCGGATTTCCTCGCGCTGGTCAACGGCGCACTGAAGACGGGAGTGTGACATGGCAGGGCACACCGACAACGAGATCACCATCGCCGCGCCGATGGACCTGGTCTGGGACATGACCAACGACATCGAGGGCTGGCCGCGGCTGTTCAGCGAGTACGCCTCCGTGGAGGTCCTCGAACGCGACGGCGACACCGTCACCTTCCGGCTCACCATGCACCCGGACGCGGACGGCAAGGTGTGGAGCTGGGTCTCCGAGCGCGTCGCCGACCCCGTCTCCCGCACCGTCCGCGCCCACCGGGTGGAGACCGGCCCCTTCCAGTACATGAACATCGTCTGGGAGTACGCCGAGACCGCGGAGGGCACGCGGATGCGCTGGGTCCAGGACTTCGCGATGAAGCCGGACGCGCCCGTCGACGACGCCTGGATGACGGACAACATCAACCGCAACTCCCGCACACAGATGGCGCTGATCCGGGACCGGATCGAACAGGCCGCGGGCGAGCGGCGGACCGCCGCGGTGCTCGCCGACTGACGCCGTCGAACCGACCGGCACCGACCGGCACCGACCGACAGCGACCGACAGCGACCGACAGCGACCGACACCGACGGAGGACACCTCCCCATGCACCACACCCTGATCGTCGCCCGGATGGCACCGGGCGCGGCACCGGACATCGCGAAGGTGTTCGCCGAGTCCGACCGCGGCGAGCTGCCCCACCTGGTGGGCGTCAACCGGCGCAGTCTCTTCGAGTTCGGTGACGGTGTGTACCTGCACCTCATCGAGAGCGACGAGGACCCGGCCCCGGCCATCGGCCGGCTGACCGGGCACCCGGAGTTCCGCCGGGTCAGCGAGCGGCTCGAGCCGTACGTGTCGGCGTACGACCCGGCGACCTGGCGCGGTCCCAAGGACGCGATGGCGCGCTGCTTCTACACCTGGGACCGGACCACCGCCGGCTGACGCCGGCCTGCCGTCCGCCGTGCGTCGGGGCCGCCCGCCTTCCGCGGGCGGCCCCGACGCGTGGACGGTGGGACACGCGCGGACCTCCGAGGGCGCCCGAAGGTTGCCCCACCGGAGCCGGGCACCGGCGTGAGAAGCCCCACGCGTGGACCTGCGACGGTTTCGCACGCACTTCCGGTTTTATCTTCGTGACACACCAGCGCCCTTAAGCGCCAGGGGAGTTGCGCTGGGCGCGTGTCACCGCCCGGTACCCCTGCCGTGCCGGGTCCCCGCAGCGGCCGGACCACGATCCGCCGCCCCGCCGACCAGGAGAGAGGACGCTCGTCGTGGGCCGATCCACCGCCCGCCGACACCACCGCGGATCCGTGACGGGTGGTGACGGGCCGAGGTCCCGCGCCCGCGCCCGCGCCCGGCGACGAAGGCGGCCGGTCCGTGTGGCCCTGGCCGGCCTCGCCTTCGGTGCCGTGCTGGTCGGCGCCGGTGCCGCCGTCGCCCACTGGCGCGACGCCCGGTCCTCGGTGACGGACGACCAGGCCGCCGACGTCAACGACGCGTTGGAGTCCGTCGAGCGGCCTGCCGTACCCGACACCACCGGCGGCCCGACGTCCCCGACCCCGGCCCCGGGCGGCAGCGCCTCCGCGGCCCCCTCCGCCTCCCCGTCCCCCTCCACCATCGCCATCCCCGCGACCGGCCCCGGCACCTTCACCACGGCGCAGGCCGACGGCACGACCGTGGGCACCGGCGGCCGCGTCCGGCGCTACAAGGTGCTCGTCGAGAAGGGCATCGACATCCGGCCGAGCGCGGCGGCGACCGAGATATCCGCGGTGCTCGCCGACCGCCGCGGCTGGACCCGCAACGGCACCGACTCCTTCCGGCTCGTCAGCTCGGGCTCGTACGACTTCGTGGTGAAGATCGCCACGCCCGGCACCGTCGACGAGATCTGCGGCGCCGCGGGCCTGCGCACCCGGGGCGAGGTGAACTGCAGCGTCGGCAAGGACGTCGTGGTCAACCTCAAGCGCTGGGTGCTCGGCTCCCCGGAGTTCGACGGTCCGATCGGCGACTACCGCGCGCTGATCGTCAACCACGAGGTCGGCCACCGCATCGGCCACGGCCACGAGACGTGCCCCGGCCCCGGGCGGCCCGCCCCCGCGATGATGCAGCAGATCAAGGGCCTCAAGGGCTGCGTCGCCAACGCCTGGCCCTACGACCGTGACGGCGACTACCTGGGCGGGCCCGCGGTCCCCTGACCACGGACGGCCCCGCCGGCGGGCGGTTCGCGGGACAGACGGCGGGGCGGGGGGCGATGATCCCTCCATGACCACCACTCCCTCCTTCGACCCGCGCGCCCTGCTGGCGACGAGCCGGCTCGGCGTGCTCGCGACCATCAAGGCGGACGGCCGCCCGCAGCTCTCCCCCGTCATGCCGTCCTACGACCCCGAAGCCGGTGTCATCCGCGTCTCGACCCGCGAGGGCCTGGCCAAGACCGCCAACCTGCGCCGGGACCCGCGGGCCACGCTGGAGGTGACCGCCCCCGACGGCAGGTCCTGGGCGACCGCCGAGGGGACGGCGACCCTGACGGGCCCCGGCACCGACCCGCACGGCCCGGAGGTCGAGGCGCTCGTGGAGTACTACCGGGCGGCCGCCGGGGAGCACCCGGACTGGGACGAGTACCGGTCGGTCATGGTGTCCGACCGCCGGGTGCTGGTCACGATCACCGTCGACCGGGTCTACGGGGCCGATCTCGGCTGAGCGGGACGGGGCGGTGGGCCGTTCCGGGTCGGGTGCCGCGGCGGTGATCGATCCGGCCGCCGTTCGCGTATCTCCTGGCGTACGAGTCCCACGCGTCGCCCTGGAGGCATCATGCGGCTGTCCCGCGGCAGGACCGGAGTCGTCGTCCTGCTCGGTGCGATGATCCTGACCCTCACCGCGCTGGCCTTCCCGGCCCTGCTCGGTCTGGAGGAGCCCGACGGCGGTCAGGACCGCGTCATCGCGAGCACGAGGTACGGGCCGCTCACCGAGGCCGACCGCGACTTCGTCGTCAAGGTCCGGGCCGCCGGGCTGTGGGAGTACCCGCTGGGCGAGATGGCCATGCGGCGCGGGACCGGCAAGGAGATGCGCACGGCCGGGGAACACCTGGTCGTCGGGCACGCCGGACTCGACGCGATGTGCCGCGAGATCGCCCCCGAACTGGGCATCACCCTGCCCAACGAGGCCTCCCCGCAGCAGCAGGGCTTCGTGGCGACCGTCGGTGCCAAGAGCGGCAAGGAGTTCGACTCCTCGGCGGTCACCGTCATGCGGGTGACGCACGGCCAGATCTTCCCGGCCGTCGCCGCGATCCGGGCCACCACCAGGAACACGCTGGTGCGCCGGCTGGCCGACCTGGCCAACGACACCGTCCTGGACCACATCACGGTCCTGGAGAGGACCGGGCTGGTCGAGTACGACCGGGTCACCTTCCAGCAGACCGGCCCGGCGAAGCTCCCGAAGGACAAGGTCACCCCGCCCCCGCCCCGGCCGGGAGAGCGGGTGCTGGTGCTCAGGCCGCGCCCCGACCTGAACGTGAACACGGCCGCGCCGACGCCGACGCCGTCCCCGGCGGCACCCTGACCGCACCCTCGGGAGCGGCCGGCGCCGGAGGGTCAGACCCGCGTCCAGGCGGTGCGGTCGCGTGCCGTCGCGTGCAGGGCCGCCACGTCCGCCGGCTTGAGGACCCCGCCCGGGCGGGCCAGGCCGGGCAGCTCCCCGGCCGTCAGGACGCGGACCCCGCGCGGCGGGACCGTGACGTCGACGCCGGCCGGGCCGACGAGGACCAGGACGGGACGGACCTCGGCGGTCAGGGCGCAGGAGGCGCGGCCGGCGTCGGCGCGGACCCGGTCCAGCAGGGGCCGGGGCGTACGGCGGCCCAGCGTGACCAGCGGGTCGGCGATCCGGACCCGCTGCCTGCGGGCGGGCAGCACGTGGACGGCGAAGAGACCGCCGGGTCCGATCACCAGGTGGTGGATGCGGTCGCCGCCGGGCAGCGGGACGGAGTGCAGGGTGTGCCAGCCGGCGCGGTCGAGCCCGTCGAGGACCCGCCCGGTCAGCTGCTCGGCCGCCAGCTTCCGGCGGCGCGGGTCGGGGCGCAGCCGGTGCGCCGGGCCGGGCTCGCGGTCCAGGGCGACCAGGAGCGCCTCGCCGGGCCGGTTGGGGGCGAGGTCGTCGTCCGGGTGGAGGGAGAGCCGGGCCAGTTCGGCGGGGGTGGGCACCGGGGGCGGGCCGACGGTGACGGGACCGGTGACGAAGGGCGCCAGGGCGTCGAGCACCTCGTCCGCGCGCTCGTCGCTCAGCAGGCTGACCCGGGCCGTCCCACGGTCGTACCAGGCGATGTCCCGGCCGTCCGCGAGGCGGACGTAGAGCCGCTCCCGGCCGTGCCACCGGGTCGGTACGACGCGCAGTCCGCTCATGCACCATCACCCCAGGACCATGGGACCAGGAGGGTGCTCCGGGGGCAAGACCGGGCTACCGTTGCACAGGAGCGGGGCAGGTCCTCGGGCGGGATGGGGAGGCGCGTTGCGTACCCGTGGCATGGGATCCGACGTACCGGCGCCGGGCAGGCCGTGGGACGAGATCGTGCCCGGACTGTGGATGGGCGGGCACGAGTTCAGGCGGCCGGGCGGGCAGCTGGAGTCCGCCGTGGTGCGGGACGAGTTCGACCTGGTGCAGACCTTGCTCAGGCTGCCCGGTCACGGCCCGGACCCGGGCGTCGAGCACCACGTGTGGCCGATCCCCGACGGGCCGCTGGACGGCACGCAGCTCGCGGGGGTGATCCGGCTGGCCCAGGCCGCGGGCGAGGCGCTGGACGCGGGGCGCAGGGTCCTCGTCCGCTGCTTCCACGGGTACAACCGTTCCGGGCTCGTGGTCGCCCACGTCCTGATGCACCGGGGCCGCGGTGCCGAGGAGGCGATGCGGCTGATCCGGGCCCGCCGCTCGCCGTGGGCGCTGCACAACGAGCTGTTCGCGGAGTACCTGCGGGCCGGTCTGGTGACCGCCCGGCTGCTCGAGGAGCTGGCCGATTAGCCCGGTACGCGGCAGGGCGGGCAAAATGGACTCCCGTACGAACGAGGGTGCGGGGCCACCGACGACGATCACCGGACTCGACGATCACCGAACTCCAGGAGGGCCGTGCTCCCCAGCCGCCGTGGGCGCCCGGCCCGTGCCCCCGCCGCCTGCGCGCTGCTGCTGGCGGCCGCGGCGGCGTCCGTGACGGTCGCGGGCTGCGGTGACACGGGCGGACTGCGCAGCGCGGGCGCCACACCGACCGCGGTCAGTCCCGTCCGGCTGTGGCCGGACCTGACGCCGGCGTCGAGTCCGGCCTACGACATCGGCGAGGTGGACCACGAGGTGGTCAAGGGCGTCGCCGTACCGGGCGGCGACATTCGCCGCGCCGATCCGGTGGCCGCCGTACGGGCCGAGATCGCCGCGCACCCGGACGACTACGCGGGCGCCCGGGCGCCGTACCGCGAGACCGCCCGGCTCATGGCCGACTGCGGCGCGGCCGGCGAGAGCGCCCGCTGCCCCGTGCTCCGGCCCTACTACCGCGATCTGACCGGCGACGGGCGCCCCGAGATGGTGCTGGGCTTCCGGCTGCTGCCCGAGAAGATGACCGCCGTGCGCGTCTACGCCGTGGAGAAGGGCCGGATCGTGCGGGTCATGTCCTACGAGGACGCCGTGAGCGCGGTCGAGCTGGCCGGGCGGTCGGTGATCGTCCGGTCCCCGTCGGAGGTGGCGGGCTACGAGTACCGCCTCCAGTGGACCTGGGACCCCGACCAGGACGCGATGCTCCTCACCCGCGACGAGATGCTGCGCACCGGCGGCGGAGCGGGTGTGAGGCGCCCCTCCGCCTCCCCGTCGGCGGGCCCCCGGTGAGGGCCGTCTTCCCGCGGTGGGCGGGCCCGCTCGCCCTGAAGGCCGCCGTCTTCATCACCGTGATGTGCTGCGCGCTCGCCGCGCTGCTCGGCGTCCTGGTGCACGTCTCGGTGACCGACCAGACCGTGGGACAGGCCCGGAAGACCGCCCTGGCCCGGCTGCGGGAGGCGACGGCGGCGTACGAGGCCGGGGATCCGCTGCGCCGGGACGCGGGCGTCGATCCGCCGGGGCTGCCGCCGTCGCTGCGGAGGCTGGCCGCCTCCGGCCGGCGCGGCACGATGGTCGACGAGCACGACGGGCACCCCACGATGTGGGCGGCGGGCCCCGTCGACGGCGGCCGGGTCGTCGCCGTGCGGGTCGACCACTCGCAGGGCGAGCGCACCATCGACGGCCTGGACCGGGCGATCGTGTGGTCGTCGGGGCTGGCGATCGGGGCGACGCTGGTGGTGGGCGCGTTCGCGGTGACCCGGGTGACGCGCCGGCTGCACACGACGGCGCGCGTGGCGCGGCGGATCAGCGCCGGTGACCTCGACGCGCGGGTCGGCGACCCGAGGACGAAGGATCCGACGCGTCCGCAGGACGAGGTGGCCTCGGTCGCCGCCGCGCTGGACTCGATGGCGGCGTCGCTGCAGGGCAAGCTGCTGGCCGAGCAGCGGTTCACCGCGGACGTGGCGCACGAGCTGCGCACCCCGCTGACCGGGCTGCACGCGGCGGCCGAGCTGCTGCCGCCGGGCCGCCCGACCGAGCTGGTGCGCGACCGGGTGGCCGCCCTGCGCACGCTCACCGAGGACCTGCTGGAGATCTCCCGGCTGGACACCGGGCGGGAGCGCCTGGAGGCGGACCCGGAGGAGCTGGGCGCGCTGGTCCGGCGGGTCGTGCGGGGTTTCGGCACCGACGCGCGCGTGGACGTCGCACGGAACGCGCGGGTGGTGACGGACCGGCGGCGGCTGGAGCGGGTGCTCGGCAACCTCGTCGCGAACGCCGACCGGCACGGGCGGGCGCCGGTGGTGATCACCGTGGACGGGCCGGTGATCACCGTGCGGGACCACGGGGACGGCTATCCGGAGTACCTCCTCGCGCACGGGCCGCAGCGGTTCCGCACCGAGAGCGGCACGAAGGGGCACGGGCTCGGGCTGACGATCGCGCTCGGGCAGGCGGAGGTGCTCGGCGCGCGGCTGGAGTTCGCGAATCCGCCCGGCGGCGGGGCGCTGGCGACCCTGACGCTGCCTCAGCGGCCCTGACCCGCGGGCGATCCCCGTCCCTTCCCCGATGGCGCAGTGCGACGGGCGACCCCGACCCGCCGCTCCTAATGTGGCGGTTAGTCACATTCGACCACGTCGGCACTTTCGACCGCGTCGACGCCCTCGCCTCCCGGGAGGTACCCATGCCGCTGCTGAACCCCCGCTCCCCCCTGACCCGGCGCATCGCCGTGACGGCCGCCGCCGGCGCGCTCGCCGCCGCCGTCGCCACGCCCGCCGTCGCGAACGACGACCGGGGCGGCGGGAACTCCGGTTCCGGCAGCGCCGCCGGCAGCCCCGCCCGGGGCGACGACGACGCCGACGGCCGGCAGCCGCAGGGCGACTACCTGGGGCGCGTCACGGCCGACCGGCTCGCCCTGCGCACCTCGCCCACCCGCGGCTCCGAGGTCATCCGGTACGCCCGCCGGGGCGAGATCGTCCACATCTACTGCAAGACCACCGGCGACACGGTGCAGGGCAACCCGCGCTGGTACCTCCTCACCGACGGCACCTGGGCCTGGGGCGCGGCCCGCTACATCGCGAACATCGGTCCCGCGCCGCGCTGGTGCTGATACCGGCACCCCGCACATCGCACCATGTGGGTAAATACCGGACATGACCAAGGCCGGAACCGAGACCGGAATCACCGTGGCCCAGGCGGACGCACCCGTTCCCGCCGCCCGCCTCCCCCGGCGCCGTGGCATCGAACTCGCCCTCATCGTCATGGCCGTCCTGCTGTCGGTGTTCGGTTACTGCGACGTCGGCCTCGCCCAGCGCGGCACCCTGCCGCCCGGCGCCGCCGGTTACGGCGCCGGACTCGGGGTGCTCGCGGTGGTCGCGCATCTGGCGGTACGGCTGCGCGCGCCCTGCGCCGATCCGCTGCTGCTGCCCATCGGCGTGCTGCTCAACGGCCTCGGCCTGGTGCTGATCTACCGGCTCGACCTGGAGACGCCGGGCGACCGGGCGGCCCCGGCCCAGCTGGTGTGGTCCACGCTGGGCGTCGCGCTGTTCATCGTCGTCGTCCTGCTCCTGCGCGACCACCGCACCCTGCAGCGCTACGCCTACGTCTGCGTCGCCGCGGCCCTCGTCCTGCTCACCGTGCCGATCCTGTTCCCGGCCGTGAACGGCGCCCGCATCTGGATCCGGATCGAGGACCTCTCCATCCAGCCCGGCGAGTTCGCCAAGGTGTTCCTCGCCGTGTTCTTCGCCGCGTACCTGGCCGCCAACCGCAGCGCCCTGGCGTACGCGGGCCGCCGCGTGTGGCGGCTGCAACTGCCCACCGGCCGGGTGCTCGGCCCGATCGTCGCCGTGTGGCTGGTCAGCGTCGGCGTCCTGGTCCTGGAGCGTGATCTCGGTACCTCACTGCTGTTCTTCGGCCTGTTCGTCGTCCTGCTCTACGTCGCCACCGGCCGCACCGGCTGGATCGCCGTCGGCCTGCTGCTGGCCTCGCTCGGCGCGGTCGCCGTGGGCTGGCTGGAGCCGCACGTGCACAGCCGGGTGGAGGACTGGCTGCACCCCTTCGCGTCGATCGAGGCCGGAGAGGGCGCCAACCAGCTCGCCCAGTCGCTGTTCGCCTTCGCGGCGGGCGGGGTGACCGGCACGGGCCTCGGCCTCGGGCACTCCGTGCTGATCGGTTTCGCCGTCAAGTCGGACTTCATCCTGGCGACGGCCGGGGAGGAGCTGGGCTTCCTCGGCCTGACCGCGGTCTTCCTGCTGTACGCGCTGCTGGTGGAGCGCGGCTTCCGGGCGGGCCTCGGCGCCCGCGACCCGTTCGGCCGGCTCCTCGCGGTCGGTCTCTCCTCGATCGTGGCGCTCCAGGTGTTCGTCATCGCGGGCGGGGTGACCGGGCTGATCCCGCTGACCGGCATGGCCATGCCGTTCCTGGCCCAGGGCGGCTCGTCGGTGGTCACCAACTGGGCGATCGTGGCGCTGCTGATCCGGATCAGCCACGCGGCCCGCAGCCTGGGCGACGAGCGGGCGGCGCCGTGAGCGGGCAGGGGCCGCGATGACCCGGTACATCCGGCACGCCGCCGCCTTCTGCGCCCTGCTGCTGGTCGCCCTGGTGGTGAACGCCGCCCGCGTGCAGATCGTCCAGGCGCCGGAGTACGACGGCAACCCCGCCAACCGCCGCCCGGACATCGCCCGTTACCAGCAGCCGCGCGGTGACATCCTGGTCGGCGGCGAGCCGGTCACCGGTTCCCGGGACACCGGCGAGCACCTGCGCTTCGAACGGACGTACGTGAACGGCCCGATGTACGCGCCGGTCACCGGCTTCGCCTCGCAGGGGTACGGGACGTCCCTGCTGGAGCACGCCGAGGACGGCCTGCTGTCCGGTGCCGACCCGATGCTCGCGCCGCTCCCGCTGTGGAACGACGTCACGGGCACCCTCAACCCGGGCGGCGACGTGGTGACGACGATCAACGGGGCCGCGCAGCGGGCGGCGTTCGAGGGGCTCGGCGGGCGCAAGGGGGCGGTGGCCGCCGTCGAGCCGTCGACCGGGCGGATCCTGGCCCTGGTGTCCACCCCGTCGTACGATCCCCAGTCGCTGTCCGGGAACAGCACGGCCGCCACCCGGACCTGGAACCGGCTGAACAACGACCCGGACAAGCCGATGCTCAACCGGGCGGTGCGCCGGACCTATCCGCCGGGTTCGACGTTCAAGGTGGTCACCGCGGCCGCGGCGCTGGACGCGGGCGTGGTCCGGGATCCCGACGCGCCGACCCGCTCCCCCGACCCGTACACGCTGCCCGGAACGCGGACGCGGCTGACGAACGAGGGCGAGGGGTGCCGGGACGCCTCGCTGCGGGAGGCCTTCGAGTGGTCCTGCAACACGGTGTTCGCCAAGCTCGGCGTGGACGTGGGCGTGGCGGACATGGCGGCGACGGCGGAGGCGTTCGGCTTCAACGACGACGGGCTGCGCATCCCCTTCTCGGTCGCGCGGAGCACCTTCGACACCTCGGTGGACCGGGCGCAGCTCGGGCTGTCGTCGATCGGCCAGTACAACACGCGGGCCACCCCGCTGCAGATGGCGATGGTGGCGGCCGCGGTGGCCGACGGCGGGCAGGTGCGGGCGCCGTACCTGGTGGAGCGGACGGTGCGGGCGGGCGGCGGCGTGGTGGCGACGGCCGGGTCGCGGCCCGCCCGGCAGGCGATGCGGCCGTCGACGGCCGAGCGGCTGAAGGAGCTGATGACCGGTGTGGTGGAGGACGGCACCGGCGCGAACGCGGCGATCCCGGGGGCCACGGTCGGCGGCAAGACCGGCACCGCCCAGCACGGCGTCGGCAACTCGGGCACGCCGTACGCCTGGTTCGTCTCCTGGGCGCAGGGCGACCGGGACCCGGAGCCGAAGGTGGCGGTGGCGGTGGTGGTGGAGGGCACCCCCGGCGGACGGGAGGTCATCAGCGGCAACGGGCTGGCGGCGCCGATCGCGCGGGCGGTGATGGAGGCGGTGCTCGGGGGGTGAGGAGGATGCCTATCGACGACGGTTCACGGCGGTGAGGTCGATGTCGATGGGGAAGGGAACGGTGAGTTTGAGGCGGTTGTGAAAGATGCCGGTCAAGCTGTAGGACTGAGTGGCGGGGTCGATCTCGTAGACATGGACGACCGGGAGCCCCTGGTTCTCCTCCACACGCCAGTAGTGCGGAATACCCGCCTGCGCGTACTTCCGCGGCTTCACCTCTCGGTCCCGGTCCTCCGATTCCTCCGAGACGACCTCGACAGCGATCACCACGTCTTCCGGCCGGTACCAGGTCTGCTTCGGACCGGTGTCGGCGTCCGCGTGGAACACGAGAACATCGGGCTCCGGACGATTGCGCTTGTTGAGCTTGATGGTCATCTCCCGGATGACGTCCAGCTCGTCCGGCGCCTGCGCCAACAAGGCGGTGTCCAGCAGACGGATGACACGGGAATGGAAATTGGTCTGCGGACCCACGAAGACGAGGCTCCCGTCGATCAGCTCCGTGTGCGGAGGCAGGTTGGGAAGCTCGTCGAGGTCGTCCGCCGTCCAGCCGCCCCCCGGCGGACGGGGCCACTCGTAGTCGTCGTCCAGCCCGTAGTCGCGTGCGGCGCTCATGATCGCTCCCATGTGCCGGAGTCTGGCTGACGCCGTCAGCGTACCCAGGGCGAACGCCCGGCAGAGTGCTCCCTCGGGTGAACCCGCGCGGAGCCTTGACGCCGGCGCCACCTTTACCCGCGGTCAACAAGTCCCGCCCAGGGGATTGACGAGCTTACTGACAGGCAGTCTTATAAGACGAGCGAGTGACCGCGGGTAACACGAAGAGGTGGGACAGCCATGACGACCCTGACGGAAGCCGACGCGCTCGACGGTCTGCGCGACGCGCTCGGCCTGCTCAAGGACCGGGAGCAGGTGGCCGAACGGCTCCTCGACTCGTCCGCCAAGCACTCCTTCGACCCGGACAAGGAACTGGACTGGGACGCGCCCTTCGAGGAGGGCAAGTGGTTCTGGCCCCCGGAGCTGGTGTCGCTGTACGACACCCCGATGTGGAAGCGGATGAGCGAGGAGCAGCGCATCCTGCTCTCCCAGCACGAGGCCGCGGCGCTCGCCTCGCTCGGCATCTGGTTCGAGCTGATCCTCATGCAGCTGCTGGTGCGGCACATCTACGACAAGGCCGCGACGAGCGCCCACGTGCGCTACGCGCTCACCGAGATCGAGGACGAGTGCCGGCACTCCAAGATGTTCGCCCGGCTGATATCCCGCGGTGAGACCCCGTGGTACCCGGTCAGCCCAGTCCACCAGCACCTGGGCCGCCTGTTCAAGACCATCTCCACCACGCCCGGCTCCTTCACCGCCACGCTGCTCGGCGAGGAGGTCCTGGACTGGATGCAGCGGCTGACCTTCCCGGACGAGCGCATCCAGCCGCTGATCCGCGGCGTCACGCGCATCCACGTCGTGGAGGAGGCCCGCCACGTGCGGTACGCCCGCGAGGAGCTGCGCCGCCAGATGGTGACGGCCCCGAAGTGGTCCCAGGAGTTCACCCGGGTCACCTCCGGCGAGTTCGCCCGCGTCTTCTCGGTCGCCTTCATCAACCCCGAGGTCTACACGAACGTCGGCCTGGACAAGCGGGAGGCCATGGCCCAGGTCAAGGCCAGCGGCCACCGCAAGGAGATCATGCAGACCGGCGCGAAGCGCCTGACGGACTTCCTGGACGACATCGGCGTCCTGCGAGGAGTGGGCCGCCGCCTGTGGAAGTCCTCGGGCCTGCTCGCGTAGCACCCCACCGCCGCTGCGGGCAGTCGTGCCGCTGGCCTGGACAGTCGTACCGCCGCTGCAGGCAGTCGTGCCGCTGAGCCGGACAACCACGCCGCCGCTGCGGGCAGTGGTGCCGCTGAGCCGGACAACCACGCCGCCGCTGCGGGCAGTCGTGCCGCTGGGCGGCACGGGTGGGCGCAGCGGCACCCCACAGCGCCGGGCAGCGCGTCCCACCCCGCCCCCGCCCCCGCCCCCGCCAGCACCAGCACCAGCACGATCCAAACACCACCCACCGCATCATCCCCCAGCCCCACCCAGCGGAGCGATTACGCTGCGGTCCATGACCCCGCAGGCCCCCACCCCCGCCTACCGCCGGCTCAGCGTCGAGGAGCGCCGCGGCCAGCTGCTCGACGCCGCGCTCGTCCTCTTCGCCCACCGGTCGCCGGAGGAGGTCTCCCTGGACGACGTCGCCGAGCAGGCCGGGGTCTCGCGCCCGCTGGTGTACCGGTACTTCCCCGGCGGCAAGCAGCAGCTCTACGAGGCCGCCCTCACCTCCGCCGCCGACGTGCTGCGCCAGTGCTTCGACGAACCCCGTGAGGGCCCCCTCCTGGCCCGGCTGTCCCGCGCCCTGGACCGCTACCTGGCCTTCGTCGACCAGCACGACACCGGTTTCAGCGCCCTGCTGCGGGGCGGCAGCGTGGCCGAGACCTCCCGGACGTCGGCCATCGTGGACGGCGTGCGCCGGGCCGCCGCCGAGCACATCGTGAGCCACCTGGAGGCCCCCGAGCCCGGCCCCCGGCTGCGGATGACCGTGCGGATGTGGATCACGGCGGTGGAGGCGGCCTCGCTGATCTGGCTGGACGAGGGGAAGCAGCCGCCCGTCGACGAGCTGCGGGACTGGCTCGTGGAGCAGTTCCTGGCCGTGCTGTCGGTCACCGCGCGGCGCGACCCGCAGACCGCGGCGCTGGTCGAGGCGCTGGCGGGGGATGTCTGACACTGGTGCCGTGAAGAGCGAAGACACCCCTTTCGAGGGCGGTCCCATGGACGGGCGGGTGCTGCCGGTCCTGGTGGGCCCGACCGGGCACCCGCCGAAGACGTACCGCATCCCCGTGCCGGACCCGGACGGCGGACCGCCCACCGTGCTCGTCTACCGGCGTGTGCCGCGCCCGGGCCGGGGCGCGATCGGCTTCGCCCGCTGGAAGTACCTGTACGACCCCGAGGGCGGTACGAGGACCCGCCCGCGCTGGCCGTGGTCCCGGCCGGCCGCCGCACCGGACGCCACGCCGGGCGGCAAGCCGGACGACGCCGACGGGTGACGGCATTGCGCCGAACCGCGCACATCCGGCGCGCGCGTTCCGGAGGATGGCCCGATGCTCGCGGTGCGGAGCGGACGAAGGCGCCGCCGCACCGGAGGTGACAACGTGTCAGGAAGGCTTCTCCGTCTGGCCTGTACGGCGGTGGTGACGGCGGGGATCGTGCTCGCGCCCGTGCCCGCCACGGCGGCACCCGGGCCCGCGCCCGGCGAGCGGTCCGTGGCCGAGCTGCTGACGGACCTTCAGGGCCTGTACCGGGAGGCCGAGAAGGCCACGGAGGCCTACAACGGCACCGAGGAGAAGCTGGCGAGGCAGCGCGCGACGGTGCAGCGGCTGGAGTCCGAGCTGGCCCGGTCCCGGCTGTCCCTGCGTGACGGCCGCGGGGAGGTGGGCCGGCTGGCCCGGCAGCAGTACCGGAACAGCGGCGGCCTCTCCCCCTACCTGCGGCTGCTGCTGACCCGCGACCCCCAGCACGCGCTCGACCAGGGGCATGTGATCGGGCGGCTGGCCCGGGATCGCGTCGAGACGGTGGACCGCCTGGCCGACCACGAGCGGAAGGCCGGCGACCTGGCCCGCCGGGCCCGCGAGGCCTTCGAGGAGCAGGTCGCCCTCGCCGAGCGGCAGAAGAAGGACCGGGACGGCGTACGCGCCCGGCTGCGCGCCGTGGAGGAACTGCTCGCCTCGCTCAGCCCCGGGCAGCTGGCCGAGCTGGCCGCCGCCGAGAAGAACGGCATCGCCCGGGCCCAGGAGCGGTTCCTGGCGTCCGGCGCGGTCGGCGACGACGACGCCAAGCCGTCCGCGGAGGGCGACCGGGCGGTGCGCTTCGCGGTGGAGCAGCTCGGCAAGCCGTACCAGTGGGGCGCCGAGGGCCCGGCGTCGTACGACTGCTCGGGGCTGACCTCCCAGGCCTGGCAGCGGGCCGGCACGCCGATCCCGCGGACCAGCCAGGAGCAGTGGGCGCGGCTGAGGCGCGTCCCGCTGGCCGAGCTGCGCCCCGGCGACCTGGTCGTCTACTTCCCCGAGGCCACCCATGTGGCGCTGTACCTCGGCGACGGCATGGTCGTCCAGGCGCCGCGGCCCGGCGCCGAGGTCAAGGTGTCGCCGATCGCGGCCAACCCGGTGCTGGGCGCCGTACGGCCCGACCCCGGCGGGGAGCCCCTGCGGCGGTACACGCCGCCGAGGCTCCCCGCGGGGGCGACGGGCGGATCCGACGCGGGATACGCCGCGGCCTACGCGCCGGCCGCGCCGGAGACCTCCATCAGGTAGGCCTCCGTCTTCTTCGGGTCGTAGAAGAAGTTCTCGAAGTCCGCCGGGTTGTCGAAGCCGTTGGCGAAGCGGTCGGCGACCGGCTGAACCTGACCGGCCGCGCCGATCAGGTTCAGGACGTGCTCCGGCGGCGGGGCGAGCATGGTGTTCGTCCACTTGGTGACGTGCTGGGCCGTCTCCCAGTAGCGGTCGAAGGTCTGCTGCATCCAGGCCTCGTCGAACTCCTTGTCCCCGTGCTCCAGGATCGAGGCGAGGTAGGAGGCGGCGCACTTGGAGGCCGAGTTGGAGCCCTGGCCGGTGATCGGGTCGTTGGCGACGACCACGTCGGCGACACCGAGGACCGCGCCGCCGCCGGGGAGGCGGCCGATGGGGTTGCGGACGGTGGGGGCGTAGCGGCCGGCGAGGGTGCCGCCGGCGTCGGTCAGTTCGACCTTGGTGGCCCGCGCGTACTCCCAGGGGAGGAACTTCTCCATGAGTTCCAGGGTCAGGGAGAGGTGCTCCGAGGGGTCCTTCACGTCCTTGAAGACGTCGAGCGGGCCGCCGGGTATGCCCTCCCAGAACAGGATGTCGGCGCGGCCGGAGGTGGTGTAGGTCGGCATGATGAACATCTCGCCGACGCCGGGCACCAGGTTGCAGCGGACGGCCTCCGTGTCCGGGTGCTCCGGGCGCGGGCCCAGTCCGTGGACGTAGGCGACGGCGAGGGCGCGCTGCGGTTCGCTGTACGGGGAGCGGGAGGCGTCCCGGCCGAACATCCGGACCAGTTCGCCCTTGCCGGCCGAGACGAGGACGAGGTCGTAGGCGCGGGAGAAGTAGTCCAGGTCACCGACGGCCACGCCGTGGATGACGAGCTGGCCGCCGCGCTGCGCGAAGGTCTCCATCCAGCCGGCCATCTTCACCCGCTGGTCGACCGACTGCGCGTAGCCGTCCTTGAACCGGCCCAGCCAGTCGATCGCGCGCTGCGAGGGGCCCGGGTCGAAGGAGCCGGGGGCCGCCACCGAGACGCCGAGCCCCTGGATCTTCGGGGCCTGGGACTCCCAGAAGTTCAGCTGGAGGTCGCGCTCGTGCTGGAGTGCCGTGTGGAACATGCACTGCGTCGACATGACCCGGCCCGTACGGATCTCGTCCGCGGTCCGGTTGGACATCAGGGTGACCTCGTAGCCGTACGACTGGAGGCCGAGGGCGAGCTGGAGACCGGACTGGCCGGCCCCGACGACGAGTATCTTCCGCATGCGGTGTTCCGTCTCCTACTCGGGGGTTTCGTCGAGCGCGTGGCCCACGAGGGACAAGAGGGTCTCGATGGCCGAGATCCGGCGGCGCGCATCCATGATCATGACAGGTATGTGCGCGGGGATCGTCAACGCCTCCCGGACGTCCTCCGCCTCGAACAGCTCGCTGCCGTCGAAGTGGTTCACCGCGACGACGTACGGCAGTCCGCAGCTCTCGAAGTAGTCCAGCGCCGGGAAGCAGTCCGTCAGGCGGCGGGTGTCGGCCATGACGACGGCGCCTATCGCGCCGCGCACCAGGTCGTCCCACATGAACCAGAACCGCTGCTGGCCCGGCGTCCCGAACAGGTAGAGCACCAGGTCGTCGTCGAGCGTGATGCGGCCGAAGTCCATGGCCACGGTGGTGGTGAGCTTGTCCGGGGTGGCGGTGAGGTCGTCGGTGTCCTCGCTCGCCTCGGTCATCAGCGCCTCGGTCTGCAGGGGCGTGATCTCCGAGACGGCGGTGACCAGGGTGGTCTTGCCGACACCGAAACCGCCCGCCACGACGATCTTCGTCGCGATCGGCGCGCGGGTGCGGTCCGTCTGCCAGGGCTGCACGGTCTCGTCCGGGTCGACGAGGGGGGAGACGCCGCAGGCGGCGGCGTCAGAGACGACGGAGTCCACTGAGCACCCTTTCGAGCAGAGCGCGGTCCGGGCGGCCCGTTCCGTGGCCGGTTCCGGTGCCGTACACACGGATCTTTCCCTGGTCCGCGAGGTCGCTGATGAGCACGCGGACCACGCCGAGCGGCATCTTCAGCAGCGCGGCGATCTCGGCCACCGTACGCATACGGCGGCACAGTTCGACGATGGCCCGCATCTCCGGCATCACGCGGGAGGTGAGGCCGCCGTTGGTCAGTTCCTTCCGCTTCTCGGCCGCTTCCAGCGCGGCGGTGCCCGCGGTGGCGCCGACGAACGTCTCGACGAGCAGGACGTGGCCGAAGCGGGTGCGGCCGCCGGTGAGCGAGTAGGGGCGGACGCGGGCGGGTTTACGGTCCGCGCCGCGCACGGGGAGGCCCTTGGGATGCCTCGGGTTCCTGCCGGGGCCACTGCTCATCGGGCACTCTCCGCCGACTCGGACTCCAGGGATTGCCTCAGCTCGCTGCGGAGTTCGGGAGTCAGGACGTGGCCGGCGCGGCCGACGAACAGCGCCATGTGGTAGGCGATGACGCTCATGTCGGCGTCCGCGGAGCCGTGCACGCCGAGCAGCGAACCGTCGCTGATCGACATCACGAACAGGCTGCCCTCCTCCATGGCGATCATCGTGTGCTTCACGTTGCCGAAGTCCATCAGCCGGGCGGCGCCGACGGTCAGGCTGCCCACGCCGGAGACGACGGTGGCGAGGTCGGCGGCGGAGCCGCGCGGACCGGTGCGCCGCTCGCCGCGCGCCACCCGGGCCTCCTCGTTCCTGTCCTGGTCGGAGGAGAGCAGGAGCAGCCCGTCGGAGGAGACCACGGCGACGGACAGGATGCCGGGGACCTCCTCGACGAGGTTGGTCAGCAGCCAGTGCAGATTACGGGCCTCAGTGCTCAGTCCGAACGTGGTGGGAGCGGTCAACTGCTTGCCTCCTCGACAGTGCCCCCCGTGGCTTCTTCGGTCGTCCCGGCGGCCGGTGGCGCCTGGTGCTGGTCCGTCCGCTCGGCGATCTCCGCCTCGACGTCGCGCCGCCCGGCCTCCGCCCCCCGGCGGAACCCTCCCAGGCGGCGGCGCAGCGCCTCGGCGTCGACGGAACCCGACGTGCGCGGCCGTGGGACCGCGGCGGGTGTGGTGAGCTTCGGGGTCCGCTTGGGCAGACCCTTGGCGGTGACGGGTCCGCCGGCCGGCTCGGCGCCCTCGTCCGCACTGCGTTCGTGGACGTCGGGGCCGATGGCGTAGGAGCCGGCGGGAGCGGGGTGCTCCGGGGCGGAGTGCTCCGGCGGTGCGGAGGTCTCCTGCGGAGCGGGAGTCTCCTGCCGGGCGGGGGTCTCCTGCCGGGCGGACGTGGGTGCCTGGGGCTGCGCCGGGAGCAGGAGTTCCATCGTGGTGTCGTCGGGGAAGTCCCTGACACCACGCGTGCCTTCGTCCTCGGGAACCTCATCCGACTCGGAGGCCTCTTCGATCCCACGGACCTCGGTAGCCTCCCGCGCCTCTTCGATCCCCTGAGCCTCGGCAACCTCCCGTGCCTCACCGGTCTCCGCAGCCTCGTCGGTGGTCCCTTGCGGGTCGGTGCCCGGCACCGGGGCCGGATCGGTCACCGCGCCGCCCGCGTCCGCCTCCGTCGGCTCGGCGGCCGCCGCCTCCGCGCGCCGTACGGCCTGTTCCGCCGAGGCCACCAGGGGGTCGGCGTCCTGCCGTACGTCCTTCTCCGCACGGCCGTGCAGGACGTTGGAGTTGGCCTCCGCGTCGGCGCCGGGCAGGGTGAAGGAACCCGTGCCCTCGGACACCGGCGCGACCGGGACGAGGGCCGCCGGGGGCGCCGCCGCGAGCAGCGTGCTCGGCAGGACCACGACGGCCGCGACACCGCCCTGCTTCTGCTCCCGCAGCCGCACGCGCGCCCCGTGCCGGTGGGCGAGCCGGGCCACCACGTACAGGCCGAGTCCGAGCCCGTCCTCGCCCTCCTGGTCGTAGGGCGCTTCCGGGTCGAAGTCGGTGAGGCGGGCGTTGAGCCGCTGGAGCCGCTCGGTGGCCATGCCGATGCCCTCGTCCTGGACGGAGAGCATCACCTCGCCGTTCTCCAGCAGCCAGCCGGAGACCTCGACGGGCAGGTCGGGCGGCGAGAAGGAGGTGGCGTTCTCCATCAGCTCGGCGAGCAGGTGGGAGAGGTCGTCGGCGGCGAAACCGGCCACGTGCGCGTGCGGCGGCAGCGCGGCGATGCGGACCCGTTCGTACCGCTCGATCTCGCTGACCGCGGCCCGGACCACGTCGACCAGCGGCACCGGACCGGTGCTGTGCTGGATGTGCTCGGTTCCGGCCAGCACGAGGAGGTTCTCGCTGTGCCGGCGCATGACCGTGGCGAAGTGGTCGAGCTTGAACAGGGTGGCGAGGCGCTCCGGGTCCTGCTCGCGCTCCTCCAGGCTCTCGATGACGGCGAGTTGCCGCTCGACCAGGCCGAGGGTGCGCAGCGCGAGGTTGACGAAGGTGGAGCCGATGCTCTTGCGGACGACCTCCAGCTGGGCGGCGGACTCGGCGAGTTCGGCGCGCAGCTCCTCGCGGGCGTCGGCCATCTTCTGCCGCTGGCCGACGAGGTGCTTGCGGTCGGCCTCCAGCGTGGTGACGCGCTCGGCGAGCGCGGCGGCGTGCGCGTGCAGGGCGTTGACGGAGCGGACGACCTGGGCGAACTCGTCGTTGCGGCCGGTGAAGGCGACCGGTTCCTCGGTGGTGGGGTCCGCCGCGCCGGCGAGCCGGGCCGTGCCGCGGCGCAGCACCGACAGGGGGCGGGTGAGGGTGCGGGCCATGGCGGTGGCGATGCCGAGGGCGAGCAGGATCAGCGCGCCGAGGACGGCGATCCGGATCTCCAGCGCGGTCACGTCGTCGTCGCGCAGCCGCTCGAGCTCCTGGATGCGCTTCTCGTACAGGGCGGACTCGGCGCCGCGCATGGCGTCGATGCGGGCGGAGAGCGCGGCGTCCAGCTTCTTGACGGAGGTGCCGAGGTCGTCGTCGGAGAGGGTGGGCCGGTCGGTGAGGCCGGCGAGGTACTTCTCGGCGGAGTTGACCTCCGGCCCGGTGACCGTGGCGTCGAAGCTGTCCCGCGCCGCCTTGGGCGCCCCCTCGCGGAAGTCGGCGAGGGCCGCGTCGGAGCGCACCCGGGCCTGCTGGGCGGCGGCGGTGAGGGCGTCGCGCTGTTCGGTGTCGGCGTCCGAGGAGGTGATGGACTCGGTCGGCAGCCCGGTGACCGGGTCGATGACGGTCCTGGTGCTGCTGGGCACGCCGAGGGCCGCGAGCAGCAGTCCCCGGGTGGCGGCGGCCTGCTGGACGGCGGTGTCCAGTTCGGCGAGGGCGTGGGCGCCGGCACCCGCGCGGGGCGGCATCCGCTCGGCCAGCTCCCCGGCCAGGGCGTGGAGTTCGGCGATCGCCTTCGAGTAGGCCTCGTGCGCCTGGAGGGCGGTGCTCTTCCCGGTGAGCGCCGACCGGCGCAGCGCGGCGATGGCGTCGAGGTCCTCGCGCAGGGAGGCGGGCGTGTCGGTGTCGGCGAGCAGCTCCTCCACCTGCCGGTCGACGCGGGCGCTGCGCTGCTCGGAGGGCGCCTTGGACCTGGGGCGGCCCGCGGCGACGTAGGGGGTGACCTCGTCCCGTTCGTCGGCGAGGGAGTGGGCGAGGGCCAGCGCGTCCTGGGTCCGCTCGGCGAGCGTCACCAGGTCCTGCGCGTCGTGCAGTTGCCCGGAGGCGGCCACGACCGAGGGGGCCCCGGCGGCGGCGACGGCGGCGGCCACGACCGCCACGGCGACGATGAGCCGGTTGCGTACATGGGTGGGACGGCCCTTGCCGACGGGCGGCGCCTCGGTCACCGGGGTGGAGGGGGTACCGGGTGTTCGCTCCGCGCTCCCCACAGGGGCCGTCTGCTTGCCTGTACGACGAGGCCGCGTCTTCTGCACCGGTGCTCGCATTCCTGACTCGTGTACCCGTGGGCCCGGGTGGCGCTCCGTCCACTGGCCGGCCGGCGCGTGCACCCTTTCCCGAACTCTGGGCCGATCCCCCGCCGCCGACCGTGCGCCGGACGGGGAGAACCCGTGAGCGGGGCAGGCCCCCCACCGGTTCCCGACCCTCCCAGTGTCGGTGGGCGGTGGGCGCGCATCACCTGACCCGCCACCCGAAGGAGTGAACCCCGGACGGGAGTTGGGGGGCAAGTTCCGGTGGCTCGTGCGTCGGGCACGGGCGGCGCGCCGGTTGGACGTCCGCGACGGGCGATGGCACTATGTGCCGCCACGCGTTGGCGGAGTGAAGCATTCCACCCCAAATCCGGCTGCTGACCTGCGCGTCCGCGTTGCTCCGGGGAGAGTTGCCAGCCTTTTGCGGACTCTGTGAAGGGATCGTGCAGACTGGCCGGATGCGCACGGAACTCGTCTCGGAACCAGGCCTCGCCGACCGCCCCAACGAGGACTTCGCGAGCGTCGCACTACCGGCTTCAGGACAGGGCGGCTCACTCGTCGTGCTGGACGGCGTGACACCCCCGAGGGGGGAGACGGGTTGTCTGCATTCCGTACCCTGGTTCACCGCGCGGCTCGGTGGTGCGCTGACCGAACTGACCGTTTCACTCGCGGATGCCCCTCTCTCCGACGTCCTGTCCCGCGCCATCGCGCGTACCTCCGCGGCGCACGCGGGAACCTGTGACCTTTCTCACCCGCGTACGCCTCAGGCAACCGTGGTCCTGGCGCGTTGGTCCCCCGTCCAGGTCGAGTACCTGGTGCTGTCCGATTCGGCCCTGCTGGTGGAGGCTCCCGACGGCACGGTCACGGCGGTCCTGGACGACCGGCTGGCCCGCCTGCCGCGCTCGGCCCTCGCCACGGACGCGCTGGTGGACGCCGGCTACCGCAACAAGGACGGCGGCTTCTTCACGGCCGCGGCCGACCCGGCGGTGGCGGCACGGGCGGTGACGGGGGCGCTGCCGCGCGAGGAGGTGCGGACGCTGATGGCGCTGACGGACGGGGCCGCGCGCTGGGTGGAGACGTTCCGGGAGGGCGACTGGGCGGACTGCCTCGCCCTGGTGCGCGAGCAGGGCGCGCGGGCACTGGTGGACCGGGTGCGGGAGCGGGAACGCGTGGACGCGGCGGGGGCGCCGGAGTTCCTCGGCCGCGGCAAGACGCACGACGACGCGACGGTGGTGTACGCGGAGCTTCGAGCGGATCCGTGAAGAGGGGCCGGGCCGGGCTACTTCTCCATTCCCCGGTTCAGTTCGTGCAGCAGGCGGGCCAGTTCCGCCACTTCACGCGGGTCCCAGTCGGCGAGCCGGCGGGCGTACCGGGCCCGGCGGGCCTCCCGCACCCTGCCGACCCGCTCCTGGCCCTCCGGGGTGAGGGTGACCAGCCAGGCGCGGCCGTCGGCGGGGTCGGGCTCGCGGGCGACGAGGCCGAGTTCCTCCAGGGCGCGCAGCTGGCGGGACATCGTCGCCTTGCCGACGCCGATGTAGGCGGCGAGGTCCGTGGCACGCTGTCCGCCGCACGCGCCGAGCCGGACGAGAAGGCCGTAGGCGGAGGGTTCCAGATCGGGGTGGACCTCCCGGGCCATCTCTCCCTGACTGGCCCGCGCACGGCGCATCAGCACCGTCAGTTCGCGTTCCAGTGCCAGGAATTCGGGCTGGTTCACACCAGTCCCGGACACCGGGGATCCGTCCCGGCGACCGCCGCCGTTTCCGCCTTCGTGCACGTCAGCCCCTGCCTCGATCTTCCCGGTCCTGAAAGTTTCCGCCACGGGCCGCCATCACCGCAGCTCGGCAAGTATTTCGCAGGCTTAGACCAACGGCGGCCACCGGCCCTCTTCCCCTCCGACGTTCTACGTGCGTAGCGTCTTCACCGGGCGAGGATGGCATGCGCACGCCATACCGGCGTCGCTCGGCCGCCTTCCCCGCCCGCGCATCCCCCACCGAGCACCACCGAGCCATCGGAGGCACGTCCATGTTCGTGCACAGATCCGGATCGGCCCGGAGCCGGCGTCTCGCCGCCACCGGGATTCTGCTCGCCGCCCTCTCCCTCCTCGTCGCCCAGCCCTCGTCGGCCGCCGACACCCCGCCCCGCGGTTCCGCCCACATGGGCATGGGCGTCCTGGCCCACGACGGGCAGCAGGGCACCCCCGTACCCGGTGACGCCACCCAGACGGAGGGCGTGGACGTCTCCGGCCACCAGGGCAACGTCGCCTGGTCGACCCTGTGGAACAGCGGGGTCAGGTGGGCCTACGTCAAGGCCACCGAGGGGACCTACTACACGAACCCCTACTTCGCCCAGCAGTACAACGGCTCCTACAACGTCGGCATGATCCGCGGCGCGTACCACTTCGCCACCCCGGACACGACGAGCGGCGCCACCCAGGCCAACTACTTCGTCGACCACGGCGGCGGCTGGTCCCGGGACGGCAAGACCCTGCCGGGCGCGCTCGACATCGAGTGGAACCCGTACGGTGCCGCCTGCTACGGCAAGACGCAGAGCGCGATGGTGACCTGGATCCGGGACTTCCTGAACCAGTACAAGGCCCGCACCGGCCGGGACGCCGTCATCTACACGGCGACCAGCTGGTGGACCCAGTGCACCGGCAACTACGGCGGCTTCGCCGCGAACAACCCGCTGTGGATCGCCCGGTACGCCTCCACGGTGGGGACGCTGCCGGCCGGCTGGGGCTACTACACGATGTGGCAGTACACCTCGTCCGGCCCGACGGTCGGGGACCACGACAAGTTCAACGGCGCGCTGGACCGGGTGCAGGCACTGGCCAACGGCTGACCGGCACCACCCCCGGCCGGGGGTACGGGGGTCGCCCCCGGACGAATGAGCCGGGCAGACGGCCGACCCGGACAGGGACGGGGCCCGGGTCCCCTCGGGGACCCGGGCCCTCGCCTCTCCCGGGCACGTCCGTCACGCCGCGACCGGAACCTCCGGCTCGGCACCGTTCACGGCCGGTGCCAGCGCCAGTTCGAGGACCTGGCGGACGTCGCTGACGGCGTGGACGTCGAGCTTGTCCAGCACCTCGGCCGGGACGTCGTCCAGGTCGGGCTCGTTGCGCTTGGGGATGATCACCGTGGTGACGCCCGCCCGGTGCGCCGCGAGCAGCTTCTGCTTGACCCCGCCGATCGGCAGGACCCGCCCGGTCAGCGAGACCTCGCCGGTCATCGCCACGTCGGTGCGGACCAGCCGGCCCGACAGCAGCGAGGCGAGGGCCGTGGTCATCGTGACGCCGGCGCTCGGGCCGTCCTTGGGGACCGCGCCCGCCGGGAAGTGGATGTGCACGCCCCGGTCCTTCAGGTCGGCCACCGGCAGTTCGAGCTCGGCGCCGTGGCTGCGCAGGAAGCTCAGCGCGATCTGCGCGGACTCCTTCATCACGTCGCCCAGCTGGCCGGTCAGCGTCAGACCCGCCGCGCCCGTCTCCGGGTCGGCCAGCGACGCCTCGACGTACAGCACGTCGCCGCCCGCGCCGGTGACCGCGAGGCCCGTGGCCACGCCCGGCACCGAGGTGCGCCGCTCGGCCGGGTCCTGCGCGGACTCGGGCACGTGGTGCGGCCGGCCGATCAGATCGCGCAGGTCGCCGTCGGTGACGGTGAACGGCAGCTCCCGCTCGCCCAGCTCGTGCCGGGCCGCCACCTTGCGCAGCAGCCGCGCGATCGACCGCTCCAGGGTGCGCACGCCGGCCTCGCGGGTGTACTCGCCGGCCAGCCTGCGCAGCGCGCCCTCGTCGATCGTGACCTCGTCCTTGTCCAGGCCGGCCCGCTCCAGCTGGCGCGGGACCAGGTGGTCACGGGCGATGACGACCTTCTCGTCCTCGGTGTAGCCGTCCAGCCGCACGATCTCCATGCGGTCGGCCAGCGCCTCCGGGATCGCCTCCAGCACATTGGCGGTGGCCAGGAAGACGACGTCGGACAGGTCGAGCTCGACCTCCAGGTAGTGGTCCCGGAAGGTGTGGTTCTGGGCCGGGTCGAGGACCTCCAGCAGGGCCGCGGCCGGGTCGCCCCGGAAGTCGGATCCCACCTTGTCGATCTCGTCCAGGAGCACGACCGGGTTCATCGACCCGGCCTCCTTGATCGCCCGCACGATCCGGCCGGGCAGCGCGCCGACGTACGTACGCCGGTGGCCGCGGATCTCGGCCTCGTCGCGGACGCCGCCGAGGGCGACGCGGACGAACTTGCGTCCCATGGCGTGCGCGACGGACTCGCCGAGCGACGTCTTGCCGACGCCGGGCGGTCCCACCAGGGCCAGCACGGCACCGCCGCGGCGGCCGCCGACGACACCGAGGCCGCGGTCGTTGCGCCGCTTGCGCACGGCCAGGTACTCGGTGATCCGCTCCTTCACGTCCTGCAGGCCCGCGTGCTCGGCGTCCAGGACGGCCTGGGCGCCCCGGATGTCGTAGGCGTCCTCGGTGCGCTCGTTCCACGGCATCTCCAGGACCGTGTCCAGCCAGGTGCGGATCCACGAGCCCTCGGGCGACTGGTCGGAGGCCCGCTCGAGCTTGTCGACCTCCTTGAGCGCGGCCTCCCGGACCTTCTCGGGCAGGTCCGCGGCCTCGACACGGGCGCGGTAGTCGTCGGACTCCTCGCCCTCCTGCTCGCCGTTCAGCTCCCGCAGCTCCTTGCGCACGGCCTCCAGCTGGCGGCGCAGCAGGAACTCGCGCTGCTGCTTGTCGACGCCCTCCTGGACGTCCTTGGCGATGGTCTCGGCGACGTCCTGCTCGGCGAGGTGGTCGCGCAGCTGCTTCGTGGCGAGCCTGAGGCGGGCCACCGGGTCGGCGGTCTCCAGCAGCTCGACCTTCTGCTCGGTGGTCAGGAACGGCGAGTAGCCGGAGTTGTCGGCCAGCGCCGAGACGCCGTCGATGGCCTGGACGCGGTCCACGACCTGCCAGGCGCCGCGCTTGCGCAGCCAGGCGGTGGCGAGGGCCTTGTACTCCTTGACGAGTTCGGTCACCTGCCCGGGCAGCGGGTCGGGCACGCTCTCGTCGATCTGCGTGCCCTCGACCCACAGGGCGGCGCCGGGGCCGGTGGTGCCGGCGCCGATCCTCACCCTGCTGCGGCCCCGGATGAGGGCGCCCGGGTCGCCGTCCGCGAGACGGCCGACCTGTTCGACCGTGCCGAGGACGCCGGTCTTCGCGTAGGTGCCGTCGATGCGCGGCACCAGCAGGACCCGGGGCTTGCCGGGTTCGTCCCTGGCGGCGGCCTGCGCGGCCTCCACCGCGGCCCGCACCTCGGGATCGCTCAGATCCAGCGGGACCACCATCCCGGGCAGCACGATCTCGTCGTCGAGCGGCAGCACGGGCAGGGTGAGCGGTGTGAACGCCGTGGACTCAGCAGCCATGATCTCCCCTTCGGCAGTCAAGTTGAGTTATGCCGACTCAATGCTCGGGAGCCGATGATTGTTCCCAGGGTCCTGTTCGCTGTGAGCGATCAAGGAGCGGTGCCGACCGGAAGCCGCCTCCTCACGCACCACAGCACGGCCGGAACCCCGGTGATTCCCCCCGACGGAAGTGCCAGGATGGGCCGATGCCCCTCACCTCTTACGACTCCCACGACACCCCGGAAGTTCTGGACCGTCGCGAGGGCCCGTACGGCGAGGTCGTCCTGCGCCGGCACGGGGCGTTGCTGCAGATCATCGCGAACGGCTGCTTCCTGATGGACACCTCCGACGGGCGCTCGGAGCGCCGGCTCGTCGACGCGGCGGCCGAGGCGCTCGACGGCCGGGCCGCACCGCACCTGCTCATCGGCGGGCTCGGCGTCGGCTTTTCGCTCGTGCACGCGTCCGCCGACCCCCGCTGGGGCCGGATCGCGGTCGTCGAACGCGAACGCGCCGTCATCGACTGGCACCGCGCCGGACCGCTGGCCGAGGTGTCCCGCGGGGCGCTGGCCGACCCCCGCACGGAGATCGTCGAGGCGGATCTGACGGATTACGTCAATGAGACTTCCGCCACGTACGACGCGCTGTGCCTCGACATCGACAACGGCCCCGACTGGACCGTCACCGAGGGCAACGACGGACTGTACTCGCCGGCCGGACTGGCAGGCTGCGCACGGGTGTTGAGGCCCGGCGGGGTGCTCGCCGTGTGGTCCGCGCAGCCCTCTCCGGAATTCGAAGAAACCTTGCGTAATGCCGGGTTCCAGCAGGTGCGTACCGAAGAGATCCCCGTTGCCCGGGGCGTTCCGGACGTCGTCCACCTCGGCGTCGGGCCTGGATAGCAAAGCCGTGGCGCATCCCCGTACGCTGCTGCCCTGACGCGGATCGTTCAAGCGTCGAGCGCAGTCATGGGATCACCCCACGGATTCCGGAAAGCACACCTCAGGGGCGGGCGATGGAACAGACACAGACCTCCCACAACGGCACGGCGGCGACCCAGGGCGCACAGCGCCGGGTGCTGGTGGTCGAGGACGACCAGACGATCGTGGACGCCATCGCGACCCGCCTGCGCGCCGAGGGGTTCCTGGTGCAAACGGCGGGCGACGGCCCGGCCGCCGTCGACACGGCCGAGGCCTGGCAGCCCGACCTGCTGATCCTCGACATCATGCTGCCCGGCTTCGACGGCCTGGAGGTCTGCCGCCGCGTGCAGGCCCAGCGGCCGGTGCCGGTGCTGATGCTCACCGCCCGCGACGACGAGACGGACATGCTGGTCGGCCTCGGCGTGGGTGCCGACGACTACATGACCAAGCCGTTCTCGATGCGCGAGCTGGCCGCGCGCGTGCACGTGCTGCTGCGCCGGGTGGAGCGGGCCGTCGTGGCCGCCTCGACGCCGCGCAGCGGCATCCTGCGCCTCGGTGAGCTGGAGATCGACCACGCGCAGCGCCGGGTGCGGGTGCGCAGCGAGGACGTCCACCTGACGCCCACCGAGTTCGACCTGCTGGTGTGCCTGGCGAACACCCCGCGCGCGGTGCTCTCCCGCGAGCAGCTGCTGGCCGAGGTCTGGGACTGGGCGGACGCCTCGGGCACCCGGACCGTCGACAGCCACATCAAGGCGCTGCGCCGCAAGATCGGGGCCGAGCGCATCCGCACCGTGCACGGTGTGGGCTACGCGCTGGAGACGCCGACCCCATGAGTCCGGAACGGGAAGCCGCACGGAGGAGCCCCGGGGCACCCTGGGGCGGCGTACGCCCGTTCTCGATCAAGACCAAGCTGGGCGCGCTGGTCGTCACGTCGGTGCTGATCACCACCGGTCTGTCGGTGATCGCGGTGCACACCAAGACGGAGCTGCGCTTCATCACGGTCTTCTCGATGATCGCCACGCTGCTGATCACTCAGTTCGTGGCGCACTCGCTGACCGCGCCGCTGGACGAGATGAACGCCGTCGCCCGGTCCATCTCGCACGGCGACTACACGCGCCGGGTGCGCGAGAACCGCCGCGACGAGCTGGGCGACCTCGCCGTCACGATCAACCGCATGGCCGACGACCTGGAGGCCCAGGACCTCCAGCGCAAGGAGCTGGTGGCGAACGTCTCGCACGAGCTGCGCACCCCCATCGCGGGTCTGCGCGCGGTGCTGGAGAACATCGTCGACGGCGTCACCGAGGCCGACCCGGAGACCATGCGCACGGCCCTGAAGCAGACCGAGCGGCTCGGCCGGCTGGTGGAGACGCTGCTGGACCTCTCCCGGCTGGACAACGGCGTCGTCCCGCTGAAGAAGCGGCGTTTCGAGGTGTGGCCGTACCTGTCGGGTGTGCTGAAGGAGGCCAACATGGTCGCCTCGGCGCGCGCGGGCATCGCGTCCGGGTCCGGCAGCCACACGCGCACCGACGTGCATCTGGCCCTCGACGTGTTCCCGGCCGGCCTGACCGCCCACGCCGACCCCGAGCGCATCCACCAGGTGGTCGCCAACCTCATCGACAACGCGGTCAAGCACAGTCCGCCGCACGGCCGGGTGACGGTCAGGGCGCGGGCCGGGGCACAGCCGGAGTCCCTCGAGCTGGAGGTCCTGGACGAGGGGCCCGGCATTCCGCGGTCGGAGTGGCGACGGGTGTTCGAGCGGTTCAACCGGGGCGCGGTGTCCCGGCCGCACGGCCCGGGCAGCGACGGCGGCACCGGACTCGGCCTGGCGATCGCCCGCTGGGCGGTGGATCTGCACGGCGGCCGGATCGGTGTGGCCGAATCCGAGCGGGGCTGCCGCATTCTCATCACTCTTCCGGGCCTGCCTCCGGCGTCGAGTTGACATAGGGTTCGAAACGGAGCGCCAAGATCCACAGACGTTCGCCCTGACGGACACGTGTGATCAGGCACAGGGCCGCGCCTTCTTCGCGCCGGGCCCGGGTCTCCCCTTCCCAGACGCAACAGAACCTCGCTTGTTTCCCGCCATTTCCAGCACCGAAACACGCTCTGCGATGTGACTTACGCGACGTTGAACGGGCCCGGTCTGACCTTCCGGTCCGGGGAGGCGTAGCCTTGATTCCCGCTGTCCACCACCTTGTGAAGCGGAAGAGGGCGGTTCTCGCCGTGTCGCCACAGTCCCCCAGTAACTCGAGCATCTCGACCGACACCGACCAAGCGGGCAAGAACCCCGCTGCCGCGTTCGGTGCCAACGAGTGGCTCGTCGACGAGATCTATCAGCAGTACCTCCAGGATCCGAACTCCGTGGATCGTGCCTGGTGGGACTTCTTCGCCGACTACAAGCCAGGGGCGCCCGCCGCCCAGGCCCCGTCCGGCCCCGCGACCACGAGCACGCCGCAGGCCGCCCCGGCCGCTCCCGCGCAGCCCGCCCCGGCCCAGGCACCGGCGGCTCCCCAGCCGGCCGCCGCCCCCGCGCAGCCGGCGGCCCGGCCCGCCGCCGCGGCCCCGGCCGCTCCGGCCGCGAAGCCCGCCGCCCCGCAGGCCGCGAAGCCGCAGGCGAAGACCGAGCCCGCCAAGGAGGCTCCCGAGGGGCCCGAACTGGTGACGCTGCGCGGCCCGGCCGCCGCGGTCGCCAAGAACATGAACGCCTCCCTGGAGCTGCCCACGGCCACGTCCGTGCGCGCCGTCCCGGTGAAGCTGCTGTTCGACAACCGCATCGTCATCAACAACCACCTCAAGCGCGCCCGGGGCGGGAAGATCTCCTTCACGCACCTGATCGGCTACGCGATGGTGCAGGCCATCAAGGCCATGCCGGCGATGAACTACGCGTTCGGCGAGAAGGACGGCAAGCCGACGCTCATCAAGCCGCCGCACGTCAACCTCGGTCTCGCCATCGACCTGGTCAAGCCCAACGGCGACCGCCAGCTGGTCGTCGCGGCGATCAAGAAGGCCGAGACCATGAACTTCTTCGAGTTCTGGCAGGCCTACGAGGACATCGTCCGCCGCGCCCGCGAGGGCAAGCTGACGATGGACGACTTCACCGGCGTCACCGTCTCCCTGACCAACCCGGGCGGTCTCGGCACCGTCCACTCCGTGCCGCGCCTGATGCCCGGCCAGTCGGTGATCATGGGCGTCGGCTCCATGGACTACCCGGCGGAGTTCCAGGGCACCAGCCAGGACACCCTGAACAAGCTCGGCATCTCGAAGGTCATGACGCTCACGTCGACCTACGACCACCGGGTCATCCAGGGCGCCGCCTCCGGCGAGTTCCTGCGCCAGGTCGCCAACCTCCTCCTCGGCGAGAACGGCTTCTACGACGAGATCTTCGAGGCGCTGCGCATCCCCTACGAGCCGGTCCGCTGGCTCAAGGACATCGACGCCTCGCACGACGACGACGTCACCAAGGCCGCCCGCGTCTTCGAGCTGATCCACTCCTACCGGGTCCGCGGCCACGTCATGGCCGACACCGACCCGCTGGAGTACCAGCAGCGCAAGCACCCCGACCTGGACATCACCGAGCACGGGCTCACCCTGTGGGACCTGGAGCGCGAGTTCGCCGTCGGCGGCTTCGCCGGCAAGTCGATGATGAAGCTGCGCGACATCCTCGGCGTGCTGCGCGACTCGTACTGCCGCACCACCGGCATCGAGTTCATGCACATCCAGGACCCCAAGCAGCGCAAGTGGATCCAGGACCGCGTGGAGCGCCCGCACTCCAAGCCGGAGCGCGAGGAGCAGCTGCGCATCCTGCGCCGGCTGAACGCGGCGGAGGCCTTCGAGACCTTCCTGCAGACCAAGTACGTCGGTCAGAAGCGGTTCTCCCTGGAGGGCGGCGAGTCCGTCATCCCGCTGCTGGACGCGGTCATCGACTCGGCGGCCGAGTCCCGCCTGGACGAGGTCGTCATCGGCATGGCCCACCGCGGCCGGCTGAACGTGCTGGCCAACGTGGTCGGCAAGTCGTACGCGCAGATCTTCCGCGAGTTCGAGGGCAACCTCGACCCGAAGTCGATGCACGGCTCCGGTGACGTGAAGTACCACCTGGGCGCCGAGGGCACCTTCACGGGCCTGGACGGAGACCAGATCAAGGTCTCGCTGGTGGCCAACCCCTCGCACCTGGAGGCGGTGGACCCGGTCCTGGAGGGCGTCGCGCGCGCCAAGCAGGACATCATCAACAAGGGCGGCACGGACTTCACCGTCCTGCCGGTGGCGATCCACGGCGACGCGGCCTTCGCGGGCCAGGGCGTGGTGGCCGAGACCCTGAACATGTCGCAGCTGCGGGGCTACCGCACCGGCGGCACGGTCCACGTCGTCATCAACAACCAGGTCGGCTTCACCGCGGCCCCCGAGTCCTCGCGTTCCTCCATGTACGCGACGGACGTGGCCCGCATGATCGAGGCCCCGATCTTCCACGTGAACGGCGACGACCCGGAGGCCGTCGTGCGCGTCGCGCGCATGGCCTTCGAGTTCCGCCAGGCGTTCAACAAGGACGTGGTGATCGACCTCATCTGCTACCGCCGCCGCGGTCACAACGAGTCCGACAACCCGGCCTTCACCCAGCCGCTGATGTACGACCTGATCGACCGCAAGCGCTCGGTGCGCAAGCTGTACACCGAGTCCCTGATCGGCCGCGGCGACATCACCCTGGAAGAGGCCGAGCAGGCGCTGCAGGACTACCAGGGCCAGCTGGAGAAGGTCTTCACCGAGGTCCGCGAGGCCACCTCGCAGCCCTCGGCCGTGGAGTCCTCCGACCCGCAGGCCGAGTTCCCGGTCTCCGTGAACACCGCGGTCTCCGCCGAGGTCGTCAAGCGGATCGCCGAGTCCCAGGTCAACATCCCCGACCACGTCACCGTCCACCCGCGCCTGCTGCCGCAGCTGCAGCGCCGGGCGGCGATGGTCGAGGACGGCACGATCGACTGGGGCATGGGCGAGACCCTCGCCGTCGGCTCCCTCCTGCTGGAGGGCGTGCCGGTGCGCCTGGCGGGCCAGGACTCGCAGCGCGGCACCTTCGGCCAGCGGCACGCGGTCATCATCGACCGCGAGACGGGCAACGAGTTCACGCCGCTGTTGTACCTGGCCGAGGACCAGGCCCGGTACAACGTCTACAACTCCCTGCTGTCCGAGTACGCGGCGATGGGCTTCGAGTACGGCTACTCGCTGGCCCGCCCCGAGGCCCTGGTCATGTGGGAGGCGCAGTTCGGCGACTTCGTCAACGGCGCGCAGACGGTCGTGGACGAGTTCATCTCGTCGGCGGAGCAGAAGTGGAACCAGACCTCCGGTGTGGTCCTCCTGCTTCCCCACGGCTACGAGGGCCAGGGCCCGGACCACTCCTCGGCCCGCCCGGAGCGCTTCCTCCAGCTGTGCGCGCAGAACAACATGACGGTCGCGATGCCGACCTCGCCGGCGAACTACTTCCACCTCCTGCGGTGGCAGGTGCACAACCCGCACCACAAGCCGCTGGTCGTCTTCACCCCGAAGTCGATGCTGCGCCTGAAGGCGGCGGCCTCGAAGGCGGAGGAGTTCACGACGGGCCGCTTCCAGCCGGTCGTCGGCGACGACTCGGTCGAGGCGTCCGCGGTCAAGAAGGTCGTCTTCTGCGCCGGCAAGGTCTACTACGACCTGGAGGCCGAGCGGAAGAAGCGCGGCGTCACGGACACGGCCATCATCCGCATCGAGCGCCTGTACCCGCTGCCGGGTGCCGAGCTCCAGGCGGAGATCGCCAAGTACCCGAACGCCGAGAAGTACCTGTGGGCCCAGGAGGAGCCGGCGAACCAGGGTGCCTGGCCGTTCATCGCGCTCAACCTGATCGACCACCTGGACCTGGCGGTCGGCGCCGACGTCCCGCACGGCGAGCGCCTGCGCCGCATCTCGCGTCCGCACAGCTCGTCCCCGGCCGTCGGTTCCGCCAAGCGGCACCAGGCCGAGCAGGAGCAGCTGGTGCGTGAGGTGTTCGAGGCCTGATCCCTCGTACGGCCTGATGTGAGGGGCCCGGCCCGCGTTCGCCGAACGCGGGCCGGGCCCCTGCGCGTACTCCCGGGCCCCTGCGCCTGCTACCGGGCACGGCCGGACGAGTGGGCGCCGGCCACGCCTATCCTGGTAGCGACACCCGATATCCGACCCGTTCGACCCAGTCGACCCATCCGACGGAGAGCACGTTGTACTTCACCGACCGCGGCATCGAGGAACTGGAGAAGCGGCGCGGCGAGGAAGAGGTCACCTTCGAGTGGCTCGCCGAGCAGCTGCGGACCTTCGTCGACCTCAACCCGGACTTCGAGGTGCCGGTGGAACGGCTGGCGACGTGGCTGGCGCGGCTGGACGACGAGGACGACGACGAGTAGGGACGAGGTCCTTCCTGGGTCGTTCTCCCGCGGGGTGCCGGACCGGCACCCCGTTCGCCTGTCCTGAGGGCTTCTGCCGGCGGCCGAGGGCCCGCTCTCCAGCTTGGGGTGCGGGCCCTTCGGCGTGCCCGCGAACCGTGGCTGCTCCGGCGCTCCGGCCGGCCGTCGGCCACCGGAACGGGTGTCTTGACTTTCGACCACCGCGATATATCGTGAATGACGAAGGACGCGATATGGCGCGTTCGGTCAGGAGGTCTGCACCATGTCCGAGTGGTCCGTCGCGGAGCCCGGGAAGCTCTCCTTCGACGAGCCCGTGAACGAGCTCCAGGTACGCATCGTCAACGGAACGGTGAACGTCGTGGGCACGAACGAGGGTTCCGCCCGCCTGGAGGTGTCCGAGATCGAGGGCCCGCCCCTGATCGTGACCCACCAGGGCGGCACGCTCACGGTGGCCTACGAGGACCTGCCCTGGAAGGGCTTCCTCAAGTGGCTCGAACGCAAGCACTGGCGCCGCAGCGCGGTGGTCTCCCTGGCCGTCCCCGCCCGCACCCGCGTGGAGGTGGGCGTCGTCGGCGCCGCGGCCGTCGTCTCCGGCATCGACGGCCGCACCGAGGTGAAGGGCGTCACCGGGGACACCACCCTGGTGAGCCTCACGGGACCGGTCCGCGCGGACACGGTCTCGGGCAGTCTGGAGGCCCAGACGCTCACCGGGGACTTCCGCTTCCACTCCGTCTCCGGGGACCTGACCGTGGTGGAGGCCGGTTCGTCCGTGAGGGCGGACTCGGTGAGCGGTTCGATGATCGTGGACCTCGATCCGGCCGACGGATCCACCGACATCAGTCTCACCAGCGTCTCGGGCGAGATCGCCATCCGGCTGCCCCGGGCGGCCGACACCGAGGTGGAGGCCAGCACCACCAGGGGCACGGTCTCCAACGCCTTCGAGGACCTCCGGGTGACCGGCCAGTGGGGCACCAAGCGGATCACCGGCCGGCTCGGCTCGGGCAACGGCCGGCTGCAGGCCACGACGGTCTCCGGCTCGATCGCCCTGCTGCGCCGGCCGGCGGCGGAGGAGACACCGTGGGAGGCGGTGCCGGGGGGCACCGGCCCGGCGGGCGACCCACGGAGCGACTCGGGGGACAATTCCGCTTCCGGCCGGAACGACGGCTCCACCGACGCCCCGGCCGACGGCACGACCGACAAGAAGGTGCTCTGACATGCCTCCCGTCTTCGCCCACGGCCGCCTCCGCCTGTACCTCCTGAAGCTGCTCGATGAGGCCCCCCGCCACGGCTACGAGGTGATCCGGCTCCTCGAGGAGCGTTTCCAGGGCCTCTACGCGCCGTCGGCGGGCACGGTGTACCCGCGCCTGGCCAAGCTGGAGGCCGAGGGCCTGGTCACCCACACCACCGAAGGCGGCCGCAAGGTGTACACCATCACCGACGCGGGCCGCGCCGAGCTGGCCGACCGCAGCGGCGAGCTGGCCGACCTGGAGGTGGAGATCCGCGACTCGGTCGCCGAGCTCGCGGCCGAGATCCGGGCCGATGTGCGCGGCGCGGCCGGTGATCTGCGCCGCGAGATGCGGGCGGCGGCCGGCGAGGCCCGCCGCGGCACCGGCACGAACCTCGGTGACGGTGCGGACGTCGGGGACAAGGAGGCGTGGCGCGCCGCCAAGGAGGAGATGCGCCGGGCCAAGCAGGAGTGGAAGGAGCAGGCCCGCCGCGCCAAGGACGAGAGCCGCCGCGCCCGCGACGAGGCCCAGCGGGCCCGCCGCCAGGCCCAGGAGGCGCAGGAGCGGGCCCGCGCCCAGGTGCAGGAGGAGGTGCAGCGCATCACCCGGCGGGTCCAGGAGCAGATGCAGACCCACTTCTCACGGGGCGACTGGCCGACGGGACTGCGCGAGGGCCTGGGCGAACTGGCCAAGGAGGTCGGCGAGTTCGGAAAGGACTTCGGCAAGGACCTCGGCAGGGACTGGGGTTTCGGCCGCACCGACACCGGCACGTCCGCCTCCCGGCCGGACCACTCCCGCACTCCCGGGGACTTCCCGGCGGCATACGTGCCGACGTGGACCCACGAGGACACCGCGGAGTCCACCGGAGACCCGGCCCGCGACCTGGACCGGCTGCTGGACCGCTTCCGGGACGACATCCGCGACACGGCCCGCGACCACGGCGTCACGGCCGACCAGGTCCGCGAGGCCCGCCGCGAGCTGTCGACCGCGGCGGCCCGCATCGGGGCGCTCCTGCGGACCCCGAAGGCCTGAACAGGACGGATACGAGAGGGGCCCGCATCGTCAGGACGCGGGCGCATCCCGGCGCGGCCACGGTGACGGGAGCGAACGTCCCGGCGACACGCCGCCTGCGTGTCGCCCTGCCGGGACATGCGCTCCCGTCGGCGGCTCGGGGAGGTGCCTGGCAGCCGCCGGGTGACCCGCCCACGGCATCCGGGTCAGGCGCAGGCCTCTCCCCCGCCGCCGAGCACCCTGGTCACCGACTCGTGGGTCACCCCGTGGTCGGCGAGCACCTCGGCGGGCACACCGGGACGGACGGTCAGGGCGAGGAGAAGATGCTCGTCCCCGATGTGCCCATCACGCCGGGCGACGGCGATGCGCAGGGCCTTTTCCAGCACCTCCTTGGCGTCCCGGCCGAAGCTGCGCTGCCCGGACCACCACCGCTTGTCCTTCCGGTCGCCGGACATCGCGCCGACGCCATGGGCCTCCTCCACCCGGGCGACGATCTCCGAGACGTCGATCCCGAGCCCGGCGAGCGCCTCGGTCTCGGCCTGCGACAAGCCGGCCCGCCGCCGTGCCTCCTCCAGGGCCCGGCGTACCGGCTCCCGGTCCTCGCCCGCCCCGAGTGCCGTCAGCGCGAACGAGGCGCGGCTGCCCTCCCGGTCCAGCAGGGCGAGCAGCAGGTGCTCGGCGCCGACGGTCTGCGCCCGCGCCCGTTCGGCGTGCTCGACGGCCCCTTGGACCACGGCCCGGGCGTCTTTCGTGAACCGCTCGAACATCAATGCCTCCCGTACTTCTTGTGCACGGCCTGCCTGCTGACCCCGAGTTCCGTGGCGATCTCCTGCCACGACCAGCCCTGGTTGCGCGCGCTGCGCACCTGCACCGCCTCCAGCTGCTCCAGCAGCCTGCGCAGTGCGGCGACGGCCCGCAGCCCGACCCGAGGATCGCGGTCACCCGCACGTGCGGCGAGATCCGTAGCTTCACTCATGATGTCAACATAGGTTGACAGCCTCGGCGTGTCAACCTTCTTTGACACATTCTCCCGTGCGGGAACGTGAACGGCGGGCCCGGAGAACCGGACCCGCCGCACACGGTCCGGCAAGGGATCAGGACGCGCTGAGCACGATCTTGCCGAACAGCCCGCCGGACGCCATCCGCTCGAAGCCCTCCCGGGCCCGGTCCAGCGGGAGCACCTCGTCGATGACCGGGCGGACGCCGGTGGCGGCGCAGAAGGACAGGAGATCCTCCAGTTCGTCCTTGGTGCCCATCGTGGAACCGACGACCTTGAGCTCCAGGAAGAAGATCCGGGTCAGCTCGGCGTGGGAGGGCCGGTCGCCGCTGGTGGCGCCGGAGATGACGAGCGTGCCTCCGGGCCGCAGCGACTTCACCGAGTGGGACCAGGTCGCGGCACCCACGGTCTCGATGACGGCGTCGACCCGCTGCGGCAGCCGCGCGCCGGGCTCGACGGCCTCCACCGCGCCCAGCTCCAGGGCCCGCTTCCGTTTGGCCTCGTCCCGGCTGGTGGCGAAGACCCGCAGCCCCGCGGCCTTGCCGAGCACGATCGCGGCCGTGGCGACCCCGCCGCCGGCGCCCTGCACCAGCACGGAGTCACCGGGACGCACCCCGGCGTTGGTGAACAGCATCCGGTAGGCCGTCAGCCAGGCGGTCGGAAGGCAGGCGGCCTCCTCGAAGGAGAGCTCCTTCGGCTTCGGCAGGATGTTCCAGGCCGGCACGGCGACCTGCTCGGCGAACGTCCCCGGGTAGCGCTCGGTGAGGATGGAGCGGGGCTCCTCGGGGCCGACCCCGTGGCCGGTCTGGCCGATCACGGAGTGCAGGACGACCTCGTTGCCGTCGGCGTCGACACCGGCGGCGTCGCAGCCGAGGATCATCGGCAGCCGGTCCTCCGGGAGGCCGACACCTCGCAGGGACCACAGGTCGTGGTGATTGAGGGAGGCGGCCCGGACATCGACGACACTCCAGCCGGGACGGGCCTCGGGGGCCGGACGCTCCCCCAACTCCAGACCGTTCAGCGGCTGGTCGGGGTCGATTCGGGCGGCGTAGACAGCGAACATGGCCCTGACGATAGGGTCCGTCCCCGCCATCCGAAACCGTACGCCCCTGTGACACACACCCTCTTGCCACAACGTCACCACCCTGCGAGCAGCCCCTCCCGGCAGCTGCGGGCAGTCGCGCCGCCCCCGGAGGGGGTACCCCGAGGGGCGGTACGGGTGGGTGCCGGGGCTCCCCCTCCGGGGGGAGGCACACCGCAACGCCGGGCCACACGCCCGCCCCGATCGCCGAGCCGACCCCACCGACCCGGCCCCGGCCCGGTCCGCCCACCCCCTGCAGCAAACGGCCCCGTCCGTCCAGGACGAGGCCGTTCACCGCACACGCGTCACACCGTCACCGGCGCGCAACCCCCTCCGCCCGGGCCGCCGCCGCCACCGCCGCCGTGACGGCCGGCGCGACGCGCTCGTCGAACGGGGACGGGATGACGTAGTCCGGCGCGAGGTCGTCCCCCACGACGGAGGCCAGCGCCTCGGCCGCCGCGAGCTTCATGCCCTCGGTGATCCGCGACGCCCGCACCTGCAGCGCGCCCGCGAAGATGCCCGGGAACGCCAGCACGTTGTTGATCTGGTTCGGGAAGTCCGACCGTCCCGTCGCCACGACCGCCGCGTACTTGTGCGCGACCTCCGGGTGCACCTCGGGGTTCGGGTTGGCCATGGCGAACACGAACGCGCCCTCGGCCATCGAGGCCACCGCCGGCTCCGGGACCGTACCGCCGGAGACGCCGATGAAGACGTCGGCGCCCGCCAGGGCCGCCTCCAGCGAGCCGGACAGCCCGGCCTTGTTGGTGAAGGAGGCCAGCTCCTGCTTCACGGGCGTCAGGTCGTCCCGGTCCGCCGAGACGACACCCTTGCGGTCGGCGACCGCGACGTCCCCGATGCCGGCCTCGACCAGCATCTTGGCGATGGCGACACCGGCCGCGCCCGCACCGGAGATCACCGCCCGCAGCTCACCCAGCGTCCGCCCGCTCAGCCGCGCCGCGTTCCGCAGCGCCGCCAGCGTCACGACCGCCGTACCGTGCTGGTCGTCGTGGAAGATCGGGATGTCCAGCCGCTCCTGGAGCTTGCGCTCGATCTCGAAGCACCGCGGCGCCGAGATGTCCTCCAGGTTGACTCCGCCGAACGAGGGCGCGAGGCGCACCACCGTCTCGACGATCTCGTCGGCGTCCGTGCAGTCCAGCGCGATCGGGACCGCGTCCACGCCGCCGAACTGCTTGAAAAGGATCGCCTTCCCTTCCATCACCGGAAGAGAGGCCTCGGGCCCGATGTCCCCGAGTCCCAGCACCGCCGTACCGTCCGTCACGACCGCCACGACCGACGACTTCCACGTGTAGTCGTGCACGAGGTCGGGCTGCTCGGCGATCGCGCTGCACACTTTCGCGACGCCGGGCGTGTACGCCAGGGACAGGTCGTCCTTGTCGCGGATCGGCACGGTGGCCTGCACGGCCATCTTGCCGCCGCGGTGCAGCGCGAACGCCGGGTCGAAGGAGTCGAGGGGCTCCGCCCCGGTCTCCTGGTCCGCACTGACGTCGCTGTCGCTGCGAGGATTGACGATCTCCGCTGCCACTTTGTCTTACCCCTTAGGTGTTCATGGTTTGAGGGTTTGTCCACTCCTGGTGAGGGGTGGGCGGGCACCGCCCAGGGACATGGCACGTTGATGCGCATGGGCCCCTGCGCGACGGGCGCGCCGCACACGCGCCCTGAGCCCCTGATGAGGGGTGTAAAGAACCTTCTTACCCGACGGACGCCTCCCGCGACGAGTCCGATAAGGGCAAGCTCACATGTCGGACGCCGCACGTCGCATGTCGGTGACATGACTCATAGCCGGGTATCCGGTCAACTTCCCGGTGCCTCTTGACAGCCCCGGAGAGCAGCGCCTCGACGGGGGCGCACAGCCGCGAACCGTGCCCGCACAGCGATAAATGCCGAAGAACTTCCGGCTGGAAGGACTGTTTCCCGCAAAGGTTCGGTCGTGATGTACCGGCCTGGTGCAGTTCGGGGGGACACCCGTTATCCGATTTTGACATGACGACTCCCCTGGACGGCCGAGTCCGAATGGCAAGATGCCGTCATCGCACGAGGTCGCGGCATTCGAAGGCGTGTGCTCTCGTCGACCCACGGCGTCTGCCGGTCCCCCGGCCGGCGTCCCGTCCCATCGGCAACTCCATCATCCGCCGGAGGAACCACCATGACCGCAAGCTCCACCCGTCGTACGACCGCCGCGCAGTCCCGGCCAGCAGCGGTCGGTGCGATCGCGGTCGCAGGCGCTCTGCTGCTCGCCGGATGCGGCGACCAGACCGACAAAAGCGACTCCGGCAGCGGCAACCGGTCCGCCGTGAGCGCCCCGCTGGCCGACAGGCTGCCCCAGTCGGTCCGCGACAAGGGCGTCATCAAGGTCGGTTCCGACATCGCCTACGCTCCGGTCGAGTTCAAGGACGACTCCGGCAGGACGGCCGGAATCGACCCCGACCTGGCGGCCGCCATGGGCAAGCAGCTCGGCGTGACGTTCGAGTTCGAGAACGGCACCTTCGACACCCTGATCACCGGTCTGCGCTCCAAGCGCTACGACATCGCCATGTCCGCGATGACCGACACCAAGGACCGCCAGGAGGGGATCGACCCCGACACCGGCAAGAAGGTCGGCCAGGGCGTCGACTTCGTCGACTACTTCACCGCCGGTGTCTCGATCTACACCAAGAAGGGCGACGACCGGGGCGTCAAGACCTGGACCGACCTGTGCGGCAAGAAGCTCGTGGTGCAGCGGGGCACCGTCTCGGAGGACCTCGCCAAGTCCGAGAACGCGAAGTGCCCGGCCGGCAAGAAGATCTCCATGGAGGCCTTCGACAACGACCAGCAGGCCCAGACCCGCCTGCGCGCGGGCGGCGCCGACGCCGGCTCCTCCGACTTCCCGGTCGCGGCGTACGCGGTGAAGACCTCCGGCGGCGGCAACGACTTCCAGCTCGTCGGCGAGCAGGTCGAGGCCGCGCCGTACGGCATCGCGGTCGCCAAGGACAACACCCAGCTGCGCGACGCCCTGAAGGCGGCGCTGGACGCGGTCATCGCCAACGGCGAGTACAAGAAGATCATGGACAAGTGGGGCGTGGCGGAAGGCGCCGTCGCTCAGGCCACCATCAACGGCGGCAAGTGAGCGTGCGCCGGGCTCTGAAAGGCAACTTCCGTGACTGTTGACATCGACAAGACGGCGGGCGGCCCGGCCGGTACCCCGCCGGCCGGGCCGGAGGCCATCAAGGCCATCCCGGTCCGGCACTACGGACGCTACGTCTCCGCGGTGGTGGCGATCGCGCTGCTGGCCGCGGTCGTCTACGCGTTCTCCCAGGGCAAGATCAACTGGGGCGCGATCCCGGACTACTTCTTCGACGACCGCATCCTGTCCGGCATGGGCAAGACACTGCTGCTGACGGTGCTGGCCATGCTGATCGGCATCGTCGGCGGCATCCTGCTCGCCGTGATGCGGCTGTCGAAGAACCCGGTGACCTCGTCCATCGCGTGGTTCTACATCTGGTTCTTCCGCGGCACCCCGGTCCTGGTGCAGCTGATCGTCTGGTTCAACCTGGGCCTGGTCTTCGAGTACATCAACCTGGGCCCGGTCTACCGCGACGAGTGGTCGGACTTCATGACGCCGTTCCTGACGGCGCTGCTCGGTCTCGGCCTCAACGAGGCCGCGTACATGGCGGAGATCTGCCGCGCCGGTCTGCTCGCGGTCGACGAGGGCCAGACCGAGGCGGCGCACGCGCTCGGCATGAGCCAGTCCAAGACGCTGCGCCGGATCGTCATCCCGCAGGCGATGCGCGTGATCGTGCCGCCGACGGGCAACGAGGTCATCAACATGCTGAAGACGACCTCGCTGGTGTCGGTCGTGCAGTATCCCGAGCTGCTCCGCGCCGCCCAGGACATCGGCCAGACCTCCGGCGCCCCGGCCGAGATGCTGTTCCTGGCCGCGGCCTGGTACCTGCTGCTGACCTCCGTCTTCAGCGTCGGCCAGTACTACCTGGAGCGTCACTACGCCCGCGGCTCCAGCCGCAGCCTGCCGGCGACCCCGTGGCAGAAGGTCAGGGCGAACCTGCTGTCCCTGTCGAACCGGCCCAAGGCTGGAGGTGCCGCATGACCGCCATGGTGAAGGCCGAGGGCGTCCACAAGTCCTTCGGTCCCGTCGAGGTCCTCAAGGGCATCGACCTGGAGGTGAAGTCGGGCGAGGTGTTCTGCCTCATCGGCCCCTCCGGCTCCGGCAAGTCCACCTTCCTCAGGTGTATCAACCACCTCGAGAAGATCAACGCCGGGCGTCTGTACGTCGACGGCGAGCTGGTCGGCTACCGCCAGAAGGGCGACAAGCTCTACGAGCTCAAGGACAGCGAGGTCGCCCTCAAGCGCCGGGACATCGGCATGGTCTTCCAGCGCTTCAACCTGTTCCCGCACATGACGGCCGTGGAGAACGTCATGGAGGCGCCGGTCCAGGTCAAGGGGGCGAACAGGGGCCACGCACGGGAGCGCGCGATGCAGCTCCTGGAGCGCGTGGGCCTGGGCGACAAGGCCGGCAACTACCCCTCGCAGCTCTCCGGCGGCCAGCAGCAGCGGGTCGCGATCGCGCGGGCGCTGGCGATGGACCCGAAGCTGATGCTGTTCGACGAGCCGACCTCGGCCCTCGACCCGGAGCTGGTCGGTGACGTCCTCGACGTCATGCGCGACCTGGCCGAGTCCGGCATGACGATGATCGTGGTCACCCACGAGATGGGCTTCGCCCGCGAGGTGGGCGACAGCCTGGTCTTCATGGACGGCGGCGTGGTGGTCGAGTCGGGCAACCCGCGCGACGTGCTGACCGACCCGCAGCACGAGCGGACCAAGTCGTTCCTGTCCAAGGTCCTCTGAGTCCTGTCCGAGGTCCGCTGAGCACGCGCGCACGGCGAGGGGCGGTACGGAGATCCGTACCGCCCCTCGCCGTGCGGTCCTACTTCAGCGCCAGCAGCAGCGTGTCCGACGGGGAGCACCACACCGGCCGCACCTCGCCGAAGCCCTTCTCACGCAGCACGCGCGCGTGCCACGCGGCCGAGGGCGTATCGCCGTCGGCGTGCTCGCCGTAGATCTCGAAGCGCCGGGCCGTGGGCTCGGCGAGGACGGGGTCCTTCGCGGCGAGCTGCCACCATTCGGCCCAGTCGAGGGCGCCGTCCCGCTTCGCTTCCTCCATGCGGGCGTGCCGCAGCGCGCGCTCGGCCGCGTTGATCCGGGGCGTGGTCTCGTCGATCATGTGGTCCGCGTTCATGAAGACTCCGCCGTCGCGGACCAGCTCCGCGACCCGACCGTAGAGGGCTGCGAGGGGTTCGGCGTGGAACCAGTGCAGGGCCGTCGCGGTCAGGACGGCGTCGTAGGAGTCGTACGGCAGTTTCGCCGGCCAGTCGGGGTCCTTGAGGTCGGCGGTGACGAAGGAGGCCCGGTCGTCACCGGCGAAGGTGCCCTCGGCGATGGCGAGGAGCGCGGGATCGAGGTCCACGCCGGTGCTGACGGCGTCCGGGAACCGGGCGAGCAGCCGGGCGGTGATGGTGCCGGTGCCGCAGGCGAGGTCGAGCACGCGCGGTGCGGGGCCGGTCAGGGCCTCGACCATGTCGAGCATGATCCGGAACCGTTCCTCGCGGTCCGGCATGTACCACTCCTGCTGCCGGTCCCAGCTCGCCTGCCAGGCGTTCCAGTCGGTACCGGTCGTGGTGGTCTCCGCGTCCGTCATCGAGCCCCTCCGTCACGTCGACGTACGTAATACCCTGGAAGCACGATCAGCTGTTACCTGACCGCAGGCACGACCATAGAGCCCCTCCGTAAGGACTACAAGTGGAACTGGCCTATTACTCGGATTACGCCGTACGTCTCGTCAACACCGAGGAGCCGACGCGGGGGCAGGACTCCCTGACCTCGGTCGAGGCCGTCCGTGAACTCTTCGGCGCCAACCAGTCGGCGGCCCGCCGGGCCACGGACTCGGACGTGACCCGGTTCCGCTCGGTCCGGGGACGGCTGCGCGCGGTCTTCGAGGCGGCCGACGAGGGCGACGAGACGCTCGCCGTGGACCTCCTCAACTCCCTGCTCCTGGAGTTCCCGGTGAGCCCGCAGATCTCCGGCCACGACCACCGCGACGATGACGGCCGCCCCCTGTGGCACATGCACCTGGCGGACCACCCGTCCAACGCGACCGCCGGTTTCGCCGCCATCGCCGCGATGGGCCTGGCCTTCCACCTCACCGAGTACGGCGTGGACCGCCTGGGCCTGTGCGAGGCGTCCCCCTGCCGCAACGCCTACCTGGACACCTCCACCAACCGCTCCCGGCGCTACTGCTCCGACCGCTGCGCCACCCGCGCCAACGTGGCGGCCTACCGCGCCCGCAAGCGCCTGGAGGCGGACCGGTCGGACAGCACCGGCCTGAGCGCCGAGACGGCCCAGCGGGCCACGGCGAGCGGCGAGCGCTGACCGGGCCGCCGCGGCCGGTAGCGGAACCTCACCCTGCCCAGTACGAGGTCCTCGGGAACCGCCCCGTAGTCGGTGCTGTCGCCGCCGGCGAAGGGATTGTCCCCGAGCACCCACCAGCCGGCCCCGCGCCGCTCCACCGCCCGCTTGACGACCAGCAGGTCCTGCTGGAAGGGATGCCGCAGCACGACCACGTCACCGGGCCCGACCCTGGCCCCCCAGTGCACGAGGAGCACGTCCCCGTGGTGCAGCGTGGGCATCATCGACGGCCCGGTCACCTCGGCCGGCCCGAACGGCAGCGGCCCTCTCGCCCGCTCGGTCCCCTGCGACAGCTCCGGCATCACCCGGCACCTCCCCGGTCTTTCCTCCACCAGTCTCAGTCTCACCCCGGACTTTTGTCCTAAGCCCACGGGGGCACTCGCGAAAACGCGCCTCCCAGGGAGTAATGTCCCCCCTGAGAAGACGATCACGAGGAAGGAACGCTCCATGCTTTCCCGCCTGTTTGCCCCCAAGGTCACGGTCAGCGCCCACTGCGACCTGCCCTGCGGCGTGTACGACCCGGCCCAGGCCCGCATCGAGGCGGAGTCGGTCAAGGCCGTCCAGGAGAAGATGGCCGGCAACGACGACCCGCACTTCCAGGCGCGTGCCACGGTCATCAAGGAGCAGCGCGCCGAGCTCGCGAAGCACCACGTCTCCGTGCTGTGGAGCGACTACTTCAAGGCCCCGCACTTCGAGAAGTACCCGGAGCTGCACCAGCTGGTCAACGACACCCTGAAGGCCCTGTCGGCCGCCAAGGCGTCGACCGACCCGGCCACCGGCCAGAAGGCGCTGGACTACATCGCCCAGATCGACAAGATCTTCTGGGAGACCAAGAAGGCCTGACGTCCAGGCAGTCTCTCCGCACGCCGGCGATCGGTGCACCATCGCAGGCCGACGGACAGCCCGAAGGGGCCCGGCCGCACGAGCGGCCGGGCCCCTTCGGCGTGCGGCTCAGCGCTTCCTGCTGTACATCCGCGCCGTGGCGCCGTTGCCGAACACCCGTACCGGCTCCGCCGTGAACTCGAAGACCCCGAAGCCGGAGCGGAACATCGGCATGCCGGTACCCAGCACGGCGGGGTACGTCTTGACGACCAGCTCGTCGGCGACGACGGACCCACCGCGCAGGTAGACGCCGAGGCCGCCGTCCTCTCCCTTCAGCGCGCGGACCCTGCCGACCAGGTCCGTCGAGATGATCGAGGTCGGCCGCCTGCTCCGTGCGGTACCTCTGCGGGGTGGTGGACCCTGCGCACCGTGAGGTGGTGCGGGGCCCGCCGGACCGGAGCCCTCGGTGGTGCGGTCCGGCGATCAGGTGCCGAACGGCCCTGTGCGTGCTCCGGGGTCTCGCGCGGCCGTGGCCGTCAGGTGCTGCGCCGGGTCACGAACTCGGCCAGCGCGAGCAGGCCCCCCGCCGCCTCCGGCTCGGGCACCGCGCGGGCGAGCTCCTGCATGGCCCGCGCCATCCGGTCGGCCGCCTGGGCCTGCGCCCAGTCCCGGCCGCCCGCCCGCTCCACGGCCAGCGCCGTGCGTTCCAGGTCCTCCTCGTCCTCCGCGTACGGTGCCGCGTACAGCTCGGCGAGGGCGGCGGCCTCCGGGGTGCCGGCGGCGAGGGCGGCGACCACGGGCAGCGACTTCTTGCGGGCGGCCAGGTCCGCGCCGACCGGTTTCCCGGTGCGGCCCGGGTCGCCCCATATGCCGATGATGTCGTCGATGAGCTGGAAGGCCAGGCCGGCCTCGCGGCCGAAGGCGTCCAGCGCCCGGACGTCCTCGTCGGACGCGCCGGCGTACAGCGCGCCGAGTGCGCAGGCGCATCCCAGCAGCGCGCCGGTCTTCGCCTCGGCCATCGCGAGTGTCTCGGCGAGGGTGACCTCGTCGGGACGGCGCCGTTCCATGGCGGTGTCCGCCTGCTGCCCCTCGCACAGCTCGATGACGCAGTCCGCCAGCCGGGCGGCCGCCGTGGCGGACGCCGGGTGCGGGTCCGTCGCGAGCAGCCGCAGGGCCAGCGCCTGCAGAGCGTCCCCCGCGAGGATCGCGTCGGCGTCGCCGAACACGGTCCAGGCGGTCGGCCGGTGACGGCGGGTGACGTCCCGGTCCATCACGTCGTCGTGCAGCAGCGTGAAGTTGTGGACCAGCTCCACCGCCGCCGCCGCCCGCACCGCCGCCGCCCGGGCCCCCTCCCCGCCGAGCGCGGCGGCCGACGTGAGCACGAGGGCGGGACGGATCGCCTTGCCCGCGTTCCCCGAGGCGGGTGTGCCGTCCGCGTGCTGCCAGCCGAAGTGGTAGAGCGCGACCCGGCGCATGACGGTGGGGAGCGACGCGAGGGCGGACCGCAGTTCGGGATCGACCGAGGCCCGCGACCGGCGCAGGAGCTCCACCGCCTCGTGCCCGTCGGACATTCCGTCGGACACCGCGGCCTCGCGTCCGCCGGCCACCACAGGCCCGGGCCCGACGGGCGCCGCCCCCGGCTCCTGGCCGCGCTGCCCGCCGATGGACCCGTGCCGTTCCAGGATCCCTGTGGGGCGAGGCACCTCGGCGGCACCCTGCGCTGTCTCCGTCATCGGCTCAGCTCCCCCATGCGTCCACCTCCGTACCCCGGGGATGTACCCGCCCGTGCGGGCGGGAACACGGCGTTCGGGAGACAGCCGTCACCGCCAGCGGCCGATCTCGACGTTCTCCAGGACGCCGAGCGCATCGGGCACGAGGACCGCGGCCGAGTAGTAGGCCGTGACCAGGTACTTGATGATGGCCTGTTCGTTGATGCCCATGAACCGCACCGACAGGCTCGGCTCGATCTCGTCCGGGATGCCGGTGGCCCGCAGACCGATGACCCCCTGGTCCGCCTCGCCGGTGCGCATCGCGATGATCGAGGTCGTGCGGGCCTCGGTGACCGGGATCTTGTTGCAGGGGTAGATGGGCACACCGCGCCAGGTGGGGATGCGGTTGCCGGCGATGTCGATCGTCTCGGGGACCAGCCCGCGCTTGTTGAGCTCACGCCCGATGGCGGCGATCGCCCGCGGGTGGGCGAGGAGCAGCTTGGTGCCACGCCGGCGGCTGAGCAGTTCGTCCAGGTCGTCCGGGCCGGGCACGCCGTCGTGGGGCTGGAGCCGCTGGTCGTACTCGCAGTTGTGCAGCAGCCCGAACTCGCGGTTGTTGATGAGCTCGTGCTCCTGGCGTTCCTTCAACGCCTCCACCGTCAGCCGGATCTGCTGCTCCGTCTGGTTCATCGGCTGGTTGTAGAGGTCGGCCACGCGCGAGTGGATGCGCAGCACGGTCTGGACGACGCTCAGTTCGTACTCGCGGGGCCGGGCCTCGTAGTCGACGAAGGTGTGCGGGATGTCCGGCTCGCCGCGGTGGCCGGCGGCGAGGTCGATGGCCTTCTCACCGTGCTTGTTGGTGCGCTGCCGGGGGATCGAGCGCTGCCGCTGGATGTGCTCGCGCAGGGAGTCCGCGCGCTCCGCGACCCGCTCCACCTCCTGGCGGGGCAGTACGAGCACCGTGCAGGCGGTCACCGTGCGGGCGGTGTACTCCCAGATGGCGTCCCCGTCGAGCAGTGCCTGGTCGCCGAAGTAGGCGCCGTCGGCGAGGACTCCGAGGACCGCGTCGTCGCCGTACGGACCGGTGCCGACCTTCTCGACCTTGCCGTGCGCCAGCAGGTAGACCTCGTCGGCCTGGGCGCCGAACGAGGCGATCACCTCTCCCGGGCCGAACTCCCGTTGCTCGCAGCGCTGGGCGAGCTCCGACAGGACCTCCTCGTCCTCGTACGACCTCAGGGCCGGCAGCTCGCCCAGCTCCGCGGGGATGACCTCGACGCGGTCGCCCGTCTTCACGAACGTCACCCGGCCGTCGCCGACGGCGAAGGTCAGACGCCGGTTCACCCGGTACGTGCCGCCCTGGATGTCCACCCAGGGAAGCGTGCGCAGCAGCCAGCGCGAGCTGATCTCCTGCATCTGGGGTACGGACTTGGTCGTGGTGGCCAGGTTCCGCGCGGCCGCCGTGCCGAGGCTCTGCTGCGGCCTGGTCTGCTCGGTGCGGACCTCTTCGCCTACCGACATAAGGAATTGCCCTCCCGGTCATGCCGGACGCCTGCGCCCGACATCGATGTGCGTGGTCCAGCCTTCCTCACGGAGCGTGCCGGTGCTATTACACGAAAGAGCGGGAATGGATCACTGCCGGCCTGGGCAGGAAGACGGGCTCGCCCGTCCGTGCGGGGCCGTACCCCGCCGGCCCGGGATTGTCCGGATCGGCTCGCACACGGTCCGAACGAGTCGTAGGGGCGGCCCCGTTTCGGTACAAGCACCGTACGAGGCGGTCGCGCCCGGCGGTCGTCGCGCAGTGCGAAGGAGTCGGCCATGGCCTCACCCATGTCCGCGGGCAGTTTCCTCAAGGCCCTGAAGGCGGAGGGTCTCACCGTCGTCGAGGTCGGCGACTGGCGGCACCACAACCGCAACCACAAGGGTCCGTGGGGCCCCGTCCACGGCGTGATGATCCACCACACGGTCACCAAGGGCAGCGCGCGGACCGTCGAGATCTGCCGCAAGGGCTACGAGGGTCTGCCGGGACCGCTGTGCCACGGGGTCGTCACCAAGGACGGCAGGGTCCACCTGGTCGGCTACGGCCGGGCCAACCACGCCGGGCTCGGCGACGACGACGTCCTGCGCGCGGTGATCGCGGAGAAGGCGCTGCCCCGGGACAACGAGGCGAACACCGACGGGAACCGGCACTTCTACGGCTTCGAGTGCGAGAACCTGGGCGACGGCGAGGACCCCTGGCCGGAGGTGCAGCTGGAGGCGATCGAGCGGGTCGCGGCCGCGGTCTGCCGTCATCACGGGTGGACGGAACGTTCCGTCATCGGCCACCTGGAGTGGCAGCCGGGGAAGGTGGACCCGAGGGGGTTCACGATGGCCGCGCTGCGGGCGCGGATCCGGGACCGGCTGAAGTGACCGGTCACGCCGCGCCCGAAGCCGCGTGACAATGGCAGGGTGACCAGCGCCGATCCGTCCGACCTCGCCGTCCTGCGCCCCCGGCTGCCCTCGCCGTTGCAGGAGGCCGTGGACGAGCGGTTCGAGCGGCGCGGGGTGCGGCTGCTGCTGAAGCGCGACGATCTGATCCATCCGGACCTGGTCGGCAACAAGTGGCGCAAACTCGCGCCGAATCTCGCCACGGCGCGCGGCCGTACCGTCGTCACCTTCGGCGGCGCGTACTCCAACCACCTGCGTGCCACGGCCGCAGCGGGCAGGCTGCTCGGGCTGTCCACGGTCGGTGTGGTGCGCGGCCACGAGCTGGCCGGCCGGCCGCTCAACCCCTCCCTGGCCCGGTGCGTGGCCGACGGCATGCGGCTGCACTTCGCCGACCGCTCGGTGTACCGCCGCAAGGCCGAGCCCGGGACCCTGGCGGCCCTGCTGCGGGCGGCCGGGGCCGAGGACGCGGTCGTCGTCCCCGAGGGCGGCAGCAACGCCGCGGCCGTCCGCGGCTGCCGGGCGCTCGGCGAGGAACTGGCCGGGCACGCCGATGTCGTCGCGCTCGCCTGCGGCACCGGCGGCACGCTCGCCGGGCTGGCCGCCGGACTCCCCCGGGGCCGGCGGGCGCTCGGGATACCCGTGCTCAAGGGCGGCTTCCTGGCCGACGAGGTGCGCGGGCTCCAGCAGCGGGCGTTCGGCGGGCCCCGCGGCACCTGGAGCCTCGACGAGCGCTTCCACTGCGGCGGTTACGCCCGCGTCACGCCCGAGCTGGACTCGTTCGCCGAGGACTTCGAACGGCGTCACGGCCTTCCCGTCGAGCGCGTCTACGTCGCCAAGATGCTGTACGGCCTGCTCGCCCTGACCGAGGAGGGCGCCTTCCCCCGGGGGACGACCCTCGCCGCGGTCGTCACCGGCCGCCCCTTCCCCTGACAGGCGCCCGAACCGGCATCCGCGAGACCCAGCCACCGAGCCACCGGACCACCGGGCCACCGGGCCAGGCCCGTCGTTCTCGGTCCCTCCCGGCCAGCATCCTCTCGTCGCCTGCGCCAGGCGCGCCCCGGCGCCGTCGCTCCGTCCGGTGCGGGCGGCGGGCGCGCTCCGGTGTCGGGGGGACGCGGACCGGCCGCCCTACGCCGCCTCCCGGTACGCCGCCGCCTCCTCCAGGTCCAGGCGGCGCAGCAGCGTCCGCAGCATCTCGTCGTCGATGTACCGGCCGTCCCGCAGCCGGACGAACACCTCGCGCTCGGCGCTGATCATCTCGCGGGACAGCCGCCGGTAGGTGTCGTCGACGGTCTCGCCGGTGACGGGGTTGGCCTGGCCGAGGCGTTCCCAGACGGCGTTGCGACGGCGTTCCATGACCGTGCGCAGGCGGTCGGCCAGAGGCGCGGGCAGGGCGTTTCGCTCGTCGGCGAGCAGGTCGTCCAGACGCTGTTCGGCGACCCGGGAGGCCTGTGCCTGGGCATTGGCCTCCGCGAGCGTCTCGGCCTGCACGTCGTGCGGCGGGAACTTCAGCAGACGGATCAGGGGCGGCAGGGACACGCCCTGCACGACCAGGGTGCCGATGACCGTGGTGAAGGTCAGGAACAGGATGAGGTTGCGCTCGGGGAAGGGTGCGCCGCCGTGCACGGTGAGCGGGATGGAGAAGGCGATGGCCAGCGAGACCACGCCCCGCATCCCGGCCCAGCCGATCACGAACGGCCCCTTCCACCCGAAGTCCTCCTCGCGCGCGCGGACGCGCTTCGACAGCACCCGCGGCAGGTAGGTCGCGGGGTAGACCCACACGAACCGGGCCGCGGCGACGACCAGGAAGACGGCGATCGCGTACCAGGCGGCGTCGGCACCCTCGTACGCGCCGAGGCCCTTGAGGACGACGGGCAGCTGCAGACCGATCAGGGCGAACACGGCGGACTCCAGGACGAAGGCGACCATCTTCCACACCGCCTCCTCCTGGAGCCGGGTGGCGAAATCGACCTCCCACGCGCGGTGGCCGAGATAGAGCGCGACGACCACCACCGCCAGCACTCCGGAGGCGTGCACCTGCTCGGCGACCGCGTACGCGACGAACGGGATCAGCAGGGAGAGCGTGTTCTGCGGCAGCGCCTCCCTCACGTGCGTGCGCAGCCAGTGGATGGGCACCATCAGCACCAGTCCGACGCCGACGCCGCCGACCGCGGCGATCAGGAACTCGCCGATCCCGCCGGCCCAGGTGGCGCCCTCGCCGACCGCCGCCGCGAGGGCCACCTTGTAGGCGGTGATCGCGGTGGCGTCGTTCACCAGGGACTCGCCCTGGAGGATCGTGGTGATCCGGGACGGCAGCCCCACCCGGCGCGCGACCGCCGTGGCCGCGACGGCGTCCGGCGGGGCCACCACCGCGCCGAGCACCAGCGCGGCGGTCAGCGGCAGGCCCGGCACGATCAGGTAGGCGGCGCAGCCGACGACGAACGTCGCGAAGAGCACGTACCCCACGGACAGCAGCGCCACCGGCCGCAGCTGGGCCCGCAGATCGAGGTAGGAGCTGTCGGTGGCCGCCGTGTACAGGAGCGGGGGCAGCAGCAGGGGCAGGACGATGTGCGGGTCCAGGGTGTAATCGGGCACGCCGGGCACATAGCTGACCGCCAGACCGGCCGCGACCAGCAGCAGCGGCGCCGGCACCGGGGTGCGCCGGCCCGCCGCGGCGATCGCGGCGCTGCCCGCCACCAGCAACAGCAGCGGCATCACGTCCATGGTTCTCGCCCACCCTTTTCTCCGCGCGGTCATCCGCACGCCCGTCGTAACCTGGCAATCATGAAACAGTGCACGCACGCCGACGCGCTGCCGCACCCGGAGCCGAAGCCGCTGGGCGACACCTGTCCGGAATGTCTGGCCGAAGGGACGGACCCGGTGCAGTTGAGGCTGTGTCTCACCTGCGGTCACGTCGGCTGCTGCGACTCCTCGCCGAGGCAGCACGCGACGGCGCACCACAAGGAGACCGGCCACCCCGTGATGCGGACCTTCGAGCCCGGGGAGAACTGGCGTTGGTGCTTCGTCGACCACGTGCTCGTGTGACCCCGGTACGACTGCGCCGGGGGACGGTTCGACCGTCCGGCGCCTGGGTACGTCAACCCGGCGCGCGCTCTTCCGATTTGAGCCCGCCGAACCCCTAGCCACTGTGCGTGTTCATGTGTTTACTATGAGTGACAGCGCGAGGTCGGGGTCTCGGGGACAGGAAAGTTCGGAGCGCGATAACGTCACCGCTGAACCACGTGTCGCGTTACCCGGGGGGCGACCCTCGGCTCTGTAACGCTTGTACCACCTTGGAGGTGAGGGTGTCCCAGATCGCAGGCGAGCCCGCGACCCAGGACTTCGTGGAAGTCCGGCTGCCGGCCGCGGGTGCCTACCTGTCGGTGCTGCGTACGGCGACGGCCGGCCTCGCAGCCCGTTTGGACTTCACCCTCGACGAGATCGAGGACCTGCGCATCGCGGTGGACGAGGCCTGCGCGATCCTGCTGCAGCAGGCCGTGCCCGGCTCGGTGCTCAGTTGCGTCTTCCGCCTCGTCGACGACTCACTCGAAGTCACTGTCTCGGCACCGACCACGGACGGTCACGCCCCTTCACGGGACACCTTCGCCTGGACCGTCCTGTCCGCTCTCGCGGGCAAGGTCTCCTCCGCCGTGGACGAGGACAAAACCGTTTCGATCAGCCTCTACAAACAGCGCGGCGCGGGACCCGGGCCGACGTGAGGAACGGGGACGGGCCGGTGCGGGACGAAGAGCGCGGCACACGGGAGCTGTCGGCCGACGGCACACGTGCGGAGAACGAGGCCCCACGCATGACGGACGGCATCGACGGCATTCCCGAACAGGCCCGCCCGCACCCGGAGGACGAAGCCCCCGCGGGGGCCGGGAGCGGAACCGTGCGGAGCGCGCCCACGGCCGGGCGGACCGGGGGCGTACCCGCCCCGCCCGGCCGAGCGGAGGCGAGGGCTCGGGAGAGGGCTACGGGCGGGACGATGAGCGAGCACGAGCGACACTCCGAGGACCGGGCGCCGGGCACGCGCGGCGCGCAGGGCACGCGGCACGCCCCGCAGGACCGCAGCGGGGCGCGCGCCCTGTTCGCCGAGCTGCGTACGCTGACGAAGGACACCCCGGAGTACGCGGAACTGCGCAATCAGCTGGTCCGCATGCACCTGCCGCTCGTCGAGCACCTCGCGCGCCGCTTCCGCAACCGCGGCGAGCCCCTGGACGACCTCACGCAGGTCGCCACCATCGGACTGATCAAGTCCGTCGACCGCTTCGACCCGGACCGCGGGGTGGAGTTCTCCACGTACGCGACCCCGACGGTCGTCGGTGAGATCAAGCGGCACTTCCGGGACAAGGGCTGGGCGGTGCGCGTCCCGCGCCGGCTCCAGGAGCTGCGGCTGGCCCTGACGACGGCCACGGCGGAGCTCTCGCAGCTGCACGGCCGCTCTCCCACGGTCCACGAGCTCGCCGAGAAACTGTCGATCTCGGAGGAGGAGGTCCTGGAGGGCCTGGAGTCCGCCAACGCGTACTCCACGCTGTCCCTGGACGTCCCGGACACCGACGACGAGTCGCCGGCGGTCGCGGACACCCTCGGGGCCGAGGACGAGGCGCTGGAGGGCGTCGAGTACCGGGAGTCGCTCAAGCCGCTGCTGGAGGGCCTGCCGCCGCGCGAGAAACGGATTCTGCTGCTGCGCTTCTTCGGCAACATGACCCAGTCGCAGATCGCGCAGGAGGTCGGGATCTCCCAGATGCACGTGTCGCGGCTGCTGGCCCGCACGCTGGCGCAGCTGCGGGAGAAGCTGCTGGTCGAGGAGTAGCCGGCGACGCCGGTCACTCCTCGGCGCGGCCGGGTCCCCGGATGCCGAGGGCCCGGGTCGTCGTGGGGTTCACGAGCAGGACCAGTGCCGCGACGGACACGACGGCGAGCACGATGCCCGCCGGGATGGCGACGCTGTCGGCCTGGAGCAGGTTGTAGGCCACCGGCAACGCCATGATCTGCGTGATCACGGCGGGTCCCCGGCTCCAGCCGCGCCGGGCGAGCAGCCCGCGTGCGGCGAGCAGCGGCAGCAGGGCGAGGACGATCAGGGTGATGCCGCCGGTGACGGCCGAGGTCCGGTCGTCGGGCCGCCCGGTGAGCCCCTCCACGAGCATCCAGGCGCCGCCGACGACGAGCGCCAGCCCCTCCAGCGCGGCGAGCGCGGCCGCGGCGGTCAGCCGTCCGGGACGGGGACCCGCCTCTTCGGCGGTCTCGGCTTCGGGGGTGGGGTTCTGCTCACTGCTCACCCCAGAAGGGTAGCCCTCACGGCGCCGGTGCCCTCGGACCGGTCCCGCGCCGGCCCCTTACCCGATCCCTACCTCGGTCTGGGCCGAGTACCGCCCAGTAGGTACCCTGCACACCATGCGTGCACTTCTCGTGGTCAATCCGGCGGCAACCACCACGAGTGCGCGTACGCGCGACGTGCTGATCCACGCGCTCGCGAGCGAGATGAAGCTGGAGGCGGTCACCACCGAGTACCGCGGCCACGCGCGCGACCTCGGCCGGCAGGCGGCGCAGAGCGACGACATCGACCTCGTGGTGGCCCTCGGCGGTGACGGCACGGTGAACGAGGTCGTCAACGGCCTGCTGCACGCCGGACCCGATCCGGAGCACCTGCCCCGTCTCGCGGTCGTCCCCGGCGGGTCCACCAACGTCTTCGCCCGCGCCCTCGGCCTGCCCAACCACGCGGTCGAGGCCACCGGCGCCCTGCTGGACGCGCTGCGCGAGGGCAGCGAACGGACCGTCGGTCTGGGACTGGCCTCCGGCACACCCGGCTCGGAGGACGAGGCCGTGCCGTCCCGCTGGTTCACCTTCAACGCCGGACTGGGCTTCGACGCCGGCGTGGTCGGGCGGGTCGAGCAGCACCGCGAGCAGGGCAAGAAGTCCACCCACGCCCTCTACGTCCGCCAGGTGGTGCGCCAGCTCATCGGGGAGCCGCACCGCCGCAGCGGGACGATCACTCTGGAGCGGGCGGGTGAGGACCCGGTCACCGATCTGGTGCTGTCCATAGTCTCGAACACCTGCCCCTGGACGTTTCTCGGCAATCGCCCCATCTATGCGTCGCCTAAGGCCTCGTTCGACACGGGCCTCGACGTCTTCGGCCTCAGCCGGCTCTCGACCGCCGCGGTTGCCCGGTATGGCACCCAGTTGCTCACTTCGTCCCCCGAGCGCGGCCCCCGCGGCAAGCACGCCGTCTCACTGCACGACCTGAGCGACTTCACCTTGCATTCGAAGGTGCCGCTCCCCCTCCAGATGGACGGTGACCACCTGGGGCTGCGGACGAGCGTGACGTTCACAGGCGTACGCCGTGCACTGCGTGTGATTGTGTGAGCAGAACCGGCAAAAGTCCTTTCACTCGAACGTTTAGGCCAGGGTCCACCCCATAGAAGTACGGCTGTGACCTAGTCGACACCGAAGAATCAAAAAAAACTTTCCGGAAGGGGTTGTATCCACCGCCGAGGTTTGCGAGTCTCTTCTTGGCGATCGGGACGGCCCGCAACACCGGCCTCTACAGATCACCAGAACCCCTCTTCAAACTCCAAGGACCACGCCGGGAACCTGGCGGTAGGCCCTTCCCTTGTTGAGGGATTCGTGAAAGCGTTCACATTCACAAGCACTTGCACAGTCACACCAAGGAGAGGTAGCAGCCATGGACTGGCGTCACCGCGCCGTTTGCCGCGAGGAAGACCCCGAGCTCTTCTTCCCCATCGGCAACACCGGTCCTGCGCTGCTGCAGATCGAGGAAGCCAAGGCCGTCTGCCGTCGCTGCCCTGTCATGGAGCAGTGCCTGCAGTGGGCGCTCGAGTCCGGCCAGGACTCCGGCGTCTGGGGTGGTCTCAGCGAGGACGAGCGCCGCGCGATGAAGCGCCGTGCCGCCCGCAACCGGGCTCGTCAGGCCTCTGCCTGATCAGTCACCCCTGCTGACAGCCTGAGCTTGGCGGCGCGTACAGCGAGTACGCAACTCCCGCCCCCGAGCCGCAGCGCGCAGTACCCCGATGCTCCCCCGCATCGCATGAGCACTGGCCTCGGACCTTCACCGGTCCGGGGCTTTTTGCTGTCCCCGCCCCGTCTTCCTCCACCGCCCCCGGCTTCCCCGCCGGCTTCTACTTCGCCGTCGGCACCGGGATGTCCAGGATCACCCGGGTGCCGCGCTCGGGGGCCGGGACCATGTCGAAGGCGCCGCCCAGCTCGCCCTCGACCAGCGTCCGGACGATCTGCAGCCCCAGGTTGCCGGAGCGGTGCGGGTCGAAGTCCTCGGGCAGGCCGACGCCGTCGTCCTGGACGGTGACCAGCAGCCGCGCCTCCTTCGTCGTGCCCCCGCGGACCGCGGAGACCTCGACCGTACCGGTGTCGCCCTCGCGGAAGCCGTGCTCCAGCGCGTTCTGCAGCACCTCGGTCAGCACCATCGACAGCGGGGTGGCCACCTCGGCGTCCAGGATGCCGAAGCGGCCGGTGCGCCGACCGGTCACCTTGCCGGGCGAGATCTCGGCGACCATGGCCAGGACGCGGTCGGCGATCTCGTCGAACTCCACGCGTTCGTCCAGGTTCTGGGACAGCGTCTCATGCACGATCGCGATCGAGCCGACCCGGCGGACCGCCTCCTCCAGCGCTTCGCGGCCGCGCTCGGACTCGATGCGCCGGGCCTGGAGCCGGAGCAGGGCCGCCACCGTCTGGAGGTTGTTCTTCACCCGGTGGTGGATCTCCCGGATGGTGGCGTCCTTGGTGATCAACTCTCGCTCACGGCGGCGCAGTTCCGTGACGTCGCGCAGCAGCACCAGCGCGCCGATGCGCGTGCCCTTGGGCTTGAGCGGGATGGCGCGGAACTGGATCACCCCGTCGTGCGCCTCGATCTCGAACTCGCGCGGCGCCCAGCCGCTGGCCACCTTGGCGAGGGCTTCGTCCACCGGGCCCCGGGACGGGGCGAGTTCGGCCGTGGTCCGGCCCAGGTGGTGGCCGACCAGGTCGGCGGCGAGGCCCATCCGGTGGTAGGCCGACAGGGCGTTCGGGGAGGCGTACTGGACGATGCCGTCCCCGTCGACGCGGATGAGGCCGTCGCCGACGCGGGGCGAGGCGTCCATGTCGACCTGCTGGTTCTCGAACGGGAAGGCGCCGGCGGCGATCATCTGCGCGAGGTCCGAGGCGCTCTGGAGGTAGGTGAGCTCCAGCCGGCTCGGCGTGCGCACGGTGAGGAGGTTGGTGTTGCGGGCGATGACGCCGAGGACGCGCCCCTGCCGCCGTACGGGGATGGACTCGACGCGGACCGGGACCTCCTCGCGCCACTCCGGGTCACCCTCGCGCACGATCCGGCCCTCGTCCAGGGCGACGTCCAGCATGGGACGCCGGCCGCGCGGGACGAGGTGGCCGACCATGTCGTCCTGGTACGAGGTCGGGCCGGTGTTGGGCCGCATCTGGGCGACCGACACGTACCGGGTGCCGTCGCGGGTGGGGACCCACAGGACCAGGTCGGCGAAGGAGAGGTCGGAGAGGAGCTGCCACTCCGAGACCAGCAGGTGGAGCCACTCGAGGTCGGAGTCGTCGAGGGCGGTGTGCTGGCGTACGAGTTCGTTCATGGAGGGCACGTGACTGAGCGTACCTGGCGGTACGGACAGCGATCGAAATCGGCCAGATTCCGCCATGCCGGGGACCTGGAGACCGGAGCCCGGAGCCCGGAAACACCCGCGGGCCGCGGCGCCTGGGAGGGACCCTCAACCCTCCCGGCACCGCAGCCCGGAGCAACATCGGCCGTGGGGTGTGCGGTCCCGTTCGGCCGAAGGGTGAGGAGCCGGGGCAGTCAGGGCAGAGAGCTCCGGTTCCTCGGTCCGCCCTCCTGTGCGGGGAAGGCGGAAGCCTGACGTCCATCTCGCACGAGTGTCGCGGTGACCATTGTGGACTAGACCACTAGCCATGTCCATGCGGTGAACGGTCTGTGCTGTTGTCGTGCGCCGCCGGACATCCGGGCGGTCGCCTGAAGCCTAACCCTGTTGGCCCACGATCGGGGCCGCGCGGGCGGGACGATTTCCGCGCGCGGGCGTGCGCGCGCCCCCACCCGCGCGCCGTTCTCGACGCGCCCGCGGGGCCCTCCTCTGCTAGATTGGTCTAAACCACATGGCCAGTCCCGGGCACCGGGTGAGTCCCTCTCTTCGAAACGGCAGGCAAGCGTGGAAGTTGTCATCGTTCCCGACGCCGAGGCGGGCGGCGAGCTCATTGCCGAGGCCATGGCGCAGCTGCTGCGACGCAAGCCCGACGCCCTGCTCGGGGTCGCCACCGGATCGACGCCGCTGCCCGTGTACGAGGCGCTGGCGGCCCGGGTCCGCTCGGGTTCCGTGGACACCTCGCGGGCGCGGATCGCCCAGCTCGACGAGTACGTGGGGCTGCCGGCCGAGCACCCGGAGTCGTACCGCTCGGTGCTGCGGCGCGAGGTGCTGGAACCGCTCGGGATCGGCATGGACGCGTTCATGGGCCCGGACGGCACGGCCGCGGACGTGCAGGCCGCGTGCGAGGCCTACGACCGCGCGCTCGGCGAGGCCGGCGGGGTGGACCTCCAGCTGCTGGGGATCGGGACCGACGGGCACATCGGGTTCAACGAGCCGTGTTCCTCGCTCGCCTCGCGGACCCGGATCAAGACGCTGACCGAGCAGACCCGCGTCGACAACGCGCGGTTCTTCGACGGGGACATCGAGCAGGTGCCGCACCACGTGATCACACAGGGCATCGGCACCATCCTGGAGGCCCGGCACCTGGTGCTGCTGGCCACCGGCGAGGGCAAGGCGGACGCCGTCGCCGCGAGCGTGGAGGGCCCCGTCGCGGCCGTGTGCCCGGCCTCCGCGCTGCAGCTGCACCCGCACGCCACGGTCGTCGTCGACGAGGCCGCCGCGGGCAAGCTGAAGCTCGCCGACTACTTCCGGCACACCTACGCCCACAAGCCCGACTGGCAGGGCATCTGATCCGAGGGTCCGCGCACACCTCCTGCGGACCCGCAGACAGAAGGCGCCGCACCCCCCGATCGGAAGGTGCGGCGCCTTCGCCGTGACGGGCCGACGGGTGCCCGGTCAGACGCCCGCGACGACCTCCGCCGCCGCCCGGCCGCAGACGCGGGCCGCGCCGTGGGTGGCCACGTGCAGGGCGCCGCGGGGCTCGGCCCCGGGGACGCCCATCTCGACCACGATCGTGTCGGGCCGGGCCGCCAGCAGGGTGTCGAGGGCCGCCGCCATCCAGGGGTGGCGGTGCTCGTCGCGGACGACCGCCACGACACGGCGCCGCCCGGCCGCCGCCAGTACCTCCTGGCCGGCGTCCGCTCCGGCGAAGCTGCCGGTCTCGGTGCCGGGGAGCAGGCGGCCGAGTTCGGCGGCGACGCCCCAGGGCGTCTCGTCGCCGACCGCGATGTTGGCGACGGGGGTGAGCGCGGCGACGTACGGCGGTTCGGTGAGGGGCGTGAAGCCCTCGGCACCCGTGAGGCGCAGGGCGCGGCGGGCCGCGCGCAGGCCCACCTCGCCGTCGGGGGGCACGGACCGCGAGGCGTCCGCGCGCTCCGCCGTCCAGCGGGCCAGGGCGCGGACCCGCTCCGCCGCGTCGGCCAGGCGTTCCTCGGGCAGCTCGCCCGAGCGGACCGCCTCGACCAGGGCGTCGCGCAGGCGTCGTACGGTCTCCTCGTCGGCCAGGCCGCCGCCCACGCAGATCGCGTCGGCGCCGGCCGCGAGGGCGAGCACGCTGCCGCGTTCGATGCCGTAGGTGTCCGCGATGGCCCGCATCTCCATGCCGTCGGTGACGATCAGGCCGTCGTAGCCCAGCTCGCCGCGGAGCAGGTCGGTCAGGATCCGGCGGGACAAGGTGGCCGGGCGGTCCGGGTCCAGGGCCGGGACCAGGATGTGGGCGCTCATCACCGCGCGGCTGCCGGCGGCGACGGCCGCGCGGAACGGCACCAGCTCGCGCTCGGCCAGCACCGAGGCGGCCACGTCGATGCGCGGCAGGGCGTGGTGGGAGTCGACGGCGGTGTCGCCGTGGCCGGGGAAGTGCTTGGTGCAGGCGGCCACCCCCGCCGACTGCAGGCCGGTGACGTAGGCCGCGGTGTGCCGGGCGACGAGGTCGGTGCCGGCGCCGAAGGAGCGCACGCCGATGACCGGGTTGTCCGGGTTGGAGTTGACGTCGGCGGACGGGGCCCAGTTGAGGTTGACTCCGCAGACCGCGAGGCGGCGGCCCAGTTCCGCGGCGACCCGCCGGGTGAGTCCCACGTCGTCCACCGCGCCGAGGGCGAGGTTGCCGGGGAAGGAGGAGCCGGTGCGCACCTCGAGGCGGGTGACGTCGCCGCCCTCCTCGTCGATGGCGACCAGCACGTCCTCGCGTTCGGCGCGCAACCGGGCGGTGAGGGCGGCCAGCTGCTCGGCCGAGGCGATGTTGCGCCCGAACAGGCCGACGGAGGCCAGTCCCTCGCCGAGGCGGCGCAGCACCCAGTCGGGGGCGGTGGTGCCGGTGAAACCGGGCTGGAGGACGGTCAGCGCGTCGCGCGTGAGCGTGTCGGTGCCGCTGGCGATTGTCGTCATCGGATGGCGTTATCCCTTCACGGCGCCGGAGGTCAGGCCGCTGACGGCCTTGCGCTGCAGGAAGACGAAGAGGATCAGGATCGGAATGGCGAAGAGGGAGGAGGCCGCCATGGTCGCACCCCAGTCGTCGCCGAAGACGGTCTGGAAGCTGGTCAGCCACAGCGGCAGGGTCTGGGACTCGGCCTCCTTGTTGACGACCAGGACGAGGGGCAGTTCGTTCCAGGCGGTGATGAAGCCGAACATCGAGGTGGACATCAGGCCCGGCGCGAGCAGCGGCAGGATGACCCGGCGGAAGGCCTGGGCGCGGGTGCAGCCGTCGACCATCGCGGACTCCTCCAGCTCTCTCGGCACGGCGGCGACGAAGCCGCGCAGCGTCAGGACGGTGAAGGGCAGGATCATCATCATGTAGAAGAGCGTGAGCGGGACCAGGCTGTTCAGCATCGACGCGTCGCGCACGATCATGTAGATGGCGATGACCATGACTTCCCAGGGTGCCATCTGGGCGAGCATGAAGCCGACGATGAAGCCGCGTCGTCCCCTGAACCGCATCCGCGCCAGGGCGAAGGCCCCGGCCAGCGCGATGACCAGCGAGAAGACGACGGCGCAGACGGTGACGACGAGCGAGTTGGTGACGTACGTCCAGAAGTGGTCGGCGTCGACCGCGGTCCTGAAGTGCTCGAGGGTGACGTCGGTCGGGAACCAGACCGGGTCCTCCGAGATGATGTCACCGGCCGGTTTGAAGGCCGTGGCGAACATCCAGTAGACGGGGAAGACGAGGCCGATGAACAGGACGACGGCCGTGACGTTGGGCCACAGGCGGCCGAAGAGCGAGCGCTTCACAGCTCGTCCTCCTCTTGCTTGAGCACGATCCTGAGGTAGTAGGCGGTCAGGCCGAGCAGGATCAGGATGGTCAGGACCGCGATCGCGGCGCCCATGCCGTAGTGCTGGTTGCCGACACCCTCGATGTAGGCGTAGACGGGCAGGATCTCGGTCAGGCGGTCGGGGCCGCCGCCGTTGAACGTGTAGACCTGCACGAACGCCTTGAAGATCCAGATGACTTCGAGGAAGGTCGTCGCGTAGAGGAACGGGCGCAGGAACGGCAGGGTGACCGTGGTGAAGCCGCGCCAGGCACCGGCTCCGTCGAGGGCGGCCGCCTCGTAGAGCTCGCCGGGGATGGTGGTGGTCGCGGCGTACAGGTTGATGGCGACGAACGGGACGGACATCCAGACGATCAGCACGGTGACGACGAAGAAGGTCGACATCTGGCTGCCGGTCCAGCTGTAGTCGGCCATGGAGTGCCAGCCGAGCTTGTCCAGGACCCAGTTGACGACGCCGAAGCGCTGGGCGAACAGCCACTGGTAGACGGTGGTCGCGGCGACGACCGGCATGGCCCACGCCAGCACCAGGCCGATCATCAGCACGAACCGCATCACCCGGCCGAGGCGGGCGAGGAGCAGGCCGATCAGGCCGCCCGCCACCATGGTGAGGACGACGTTGGCCGCCGTGAAGAGGATCGAGCGGAGGGTGACCCGCCAGAAGTCCTCGCCGGTGAGGACCTTCTTGTAGTTGTCGACGCCGGTCCACTCGGTGACGTGCTGGATCAGCTGCGCCATGTTGAGGTTCTGGAAGGACAGCAGGGCGTCCTTCAGCAGCGGCCAGCCGAGCAGCAGCACGGTGGCCGCGCAGGCCGGCAGCAGCAGCAGGTACGGGACGAGTGCGCCGGCGCGCGACGCGGCTCTCGGTTTCGCCCGGCCGGTGTGCCCGCCGTCCGCCTTGCGGACGTCCGACGGGCCTCGGGGCGGCCGTTCGGTCTGCACGGTCATGCTCGCGGTCTCTCTTCTTCTCGGCCTGTCCCACTCGGACCGGGGCGGGGGCCGTCGCGTGCCGGCCCCCGCCCCGGTCCGCCCGGTGCTACTGCTGCTGCGCCAGGCGCTTGTTGAACTCGCCCTCGACCTGCTTCGCGGCCTCGGCGGGGGACTTCCCCTTCAGCACGGCCGTCAGATAGGTCTTGATCGGGTTGGGGTCGTTCTCGACCGCGGCCCACTCCGGGATCAGCGGCGTGGTGCCACCGCCCGCGGAGGCCGGAGCGGCGGCCTCGGCGGCCGCGTTGCCCCGCAGGTTGCCCTGCAGCGACTGCTTGTTCGGGATGACGCCGTTGGCCTTGGCCAGCGCGCCCTCGTACTTGTCGGACAGCGCGAGCTTCAGGAACTCCTTGGCCAGCTCCTGCTTCTTGCTGCCCGCGGAGACGGCCAGGTTGGAACCGCCGAGGAAGACGCCCTCGGGCTTGCCGGCCGTGGCGCCCGGGATGGTGAAGTAGCCGAGGTCCTTCTCGATCGCCGGGTTGGCGGTGATCGCCGTGGCGCCCTCCCAGCCCATGCCGATGATGGCGCCGGTCTTGCCCTTGGCGAAGATCTCACCCTGCTGCGGGGTGGCCTCGTCCTTGTCCTTGGGCGCCTTGGAGAGGGCCTGGAACTTCTTGTAGGTCTCGGCGGCGGCGGCGATCTTCGGGTCGTCCAGGTTGGAGACGTACTTGTCGCCGTCCTTCTTGACGAGTTCGGCGCCCTCGCCGATGGCCAGGCCCACGAAGTGGTACCAGTTCTGACCGGGCAGGTAGATCGGCTCGGCGTCGGTCTTCTCGCCGATCGTCCTGAGGTCGTCGTAGAACTCGTCGCGGGTCTTGGGCGTGTCCTTGATGCCCGCGTCCGCCCAGATCTTCTTGTTGTAGATGACCACGCGGTTGACCACGAACCACGGGGCCGCGTACTGCTTGCCGTCGAAGACGGCGGACTTGTTGAGGGACTCGGACCAGTCGGCGCCGATGCCGCTCTTGAGGTCGCTCAGGTCGGCCAGGCCGCCGGTCTTGGCGTAGGCCGGGGTCTGGGTGTTGCCGATCTCGAAGATGTCGGGGGGGTTCTCCTCGGAGAGCGCGGTGGTCAGCTTCTGCTGGATGCCGTTCCACTGCTGGATCTCGAACGTGACCTTGGCCTTGGTCTTCGCCTCGAACTCCTTGGCGAGGTCCGCCTGCCACTGGTCGGGCGAGGAGCCGTCCATCACCCACACGGTGAGCGTCTGGCCGGCGTAGCCGTCCGCCCCGGCCTTCTTGCCGTCGTCGTCACCGCCGTCGCCCCCGCACGCCGCGACCGAGACCATCATGCCCGCGATACCGATCGCGGCTATCAGCTTGCGCTTCACGCCACCCTCCTCAGGGATGCCACAAAACCCCCCTGCCTCCCCGCGGTTGCTCGTCGACGCGGACCGCCTATGGGGCCGGGACCTGGACCAATGGTGTAGACCAGTACGGGGAGCTTGGCCCAGACCAATAGGGCTGTCAAGGGTGTGCAAGCACCCCTCGAACGTCCGTGATGCGACCGAGATATGCAGGGACCTTTCATTGCGCAAGCGACACATCGGACGGGTCGGTGCCGGGTGTACCACCGGCTCCCGGCGAGGCGCCGGCACCGGCCGGAGGGCGTGTACCAACGCCCTCCGGTGCGGCGCGGTGGACTAGACCAACGGGGGCCCCGGGGGTATACAGAAGGGATCACGGAGCGTGCGGGATCCTCCCGGCACGAACCCGTGCCACGATGTGAGCCGTGGCCGATAGGGGATGTCGGTCGCTTCGGCACCCGGAGCCGGGAAGGCAGAGCATGAGCACCGACGTCAGCAGTGCGGAGAACGAGGGTGGGGCGACCGTCCGTACCGCGCGCGTGCCCAAGTACTACCGACTGAAGAAGCACCTGCTCGACATGGTCCGGACGCAGGCGCCGGGCACGCCGGTCCCGCCCGAACGCACCCTGGCCGCGGAGTTCGACACCTCGCGCACGACCGTGCGCCAGGCCCTGCAGGAACTGGTCGTCGAGGGCCGCCTCGAACGCATCCAGGGCAAGGGCACCTTCGTCGCCAAGCCCAAGGTGTCGCAGGCGCTGCAACTCACCTCGTACACCGAGGACATGCGGGCCCAGGGTCTCGAACCCACCTCGCAGCTGCTGGACATCGGCTACATCACCGCCGACGAACGCCTCGCCGGGCTGCTGGACATCACGGCGGGCGGACGGGTGCTGCGCATCGAGCGGCTGCGCATGGCCAACGGCGAGCCGATGGCCATCGAGACGACCCACCTGTCGGCGAAGCGCTTCCCCGCCCTGCGCAGGTCGCTGGTGAAGTACACGTCCCTCTACACGGCCCTCGCCGAGGTGTACGACGTCCGGCTCGCCGAGGCCGAGGAGACCATCGAGACCTCGCTGGCCACCCCGCGCGAGGCCGGCCTGCTCGGCACCGACGTCGGCCTGCCGATGCTGATGCTCTCCCGGCACTCGCTGGACCGCACGGGCCGGCCGGTGGAATGGGTGCGGTCGGTGTACCGGGGCGACCGCTACAAGTTCGTGGCCCGGCTGAAGCGTCCGCAGGACTAGGATCCGTCGTCCCGCGGGGCGGGCGGCATCGCGATCGCGGACCGACATGCGGACGAGGTCTTCCGCTGGTCCTTACGCGTCACCTACATTTTCGTGCGCACTGCACCAGGTGATCAGCGAGGGGACGGAGCCACCGCATGTCGCAAGCCCCAGAAGTGAACAGAGGGCCGACGGTGACGCCGGTGCGCGTCGTCATCGCCCTCTGTCTTGCAGCGCCCTTCGTGGCCGTGCTGTGGGTCGGCTCGTACGCCAAGACCGACCCGGCCCTCATCGGCATCCCGTTCTTCTACTGGTACCAGATGGCGTGGGTGCTGATCTCCACCGTGCTGACGATGATCGCGTACAAGCTCTGGCAGCGTGACCAGCGCGCCCGCCGGGAAGGCGGAGCCAAGTGAACGACGGCGTGAACGGCGTCGCACTCGCCGTCTTCATCTTCTTCTTCGTGCTCGTCACCGCGATGGGCTTCCTGGCCGCCCGCTGGCGCAAGGCCGAGAACGAGCACAGCCTCGACGAATGGGGTCTCGGCGGTCGCTCGTTCGGCACCTGGATCACCTGGTTCCTGCTGGGCGGCGACCTCTACACGGCGTACACCTTCGTGGCCGTCCCGGCGGCGATCTACGCGGCGGGCGCGTCCGGCTTCTTCGCGGTGCCGTACACGATCCTGGTCTACCCGCTGATCTTCACCTTCCTGCCCCGCCTGTGGTCGGTCTCCCACAAGCACGGCTACGTGACTACCTCGGACTTCGTGCGCGGCCGGTTCGGCTCGAAGGGCCTGTCGCTGGCGGTCGCCGTCACCGGCATCCTCGCCACGATGCCGTACATCGCGCTCCAGTTGGTCGGCATCCAGGCCGTGCTGGACGTCATGGGCGTCGGCGGCGGCGAGGACACCAACTGGTTCGTCAAGGACCTGCCGCTGCTGCTCGCCTTCGGCGTGCTGGCGGCGTACACCTACTCGTCGGGGCTGCGCGCGCCCGCGCTGATCGCGTTCGTGAAGGACACGCTGATCTACATCGTGATCGCCGTGGCCATCATCTACATCCCGATCAAGCTGGGCGGCTTCGACGAGATCTTCGCCAAGGCGGGCGAGGCGTTCGGCCAGACCAACGAGGCGACCGGCAAGCCGCGCGGCGCCCTGGTGCCGCCCGAGGCGGGCCAGTGGACGTACGCCACGCTGGCGCTCGGCTCGGCGCTCGCGCTGTTCATGTACCCGCACTCGATCACCGCGACGCTGTCCTCGCGCAGCCGTGAGGTGATCCGCCGCAACACCACGATCCTGCCGCTGTACTCCCTGATGCTCGGCCTGCTCGCGCTGCTGGGCTTCATGGCGATCGCGGCCGGGATCAAGGTGAGCAACGGCCAGCTGGCGATCCCGCAGCTGTTCGAGGACATGTTCCCGGACTGGTTCGCCGGCGTGGCCTTCGCGGCGATCGGCATCGGCGCCCTGGTCCCGGCGGCGATCATGTCGATCGCGGCCGCGAACCTGTTCACCCGCAACATCTACAAGGACTTCATCAGGCCGGACGCCACCCCGGAGCAGGAGACCAAGGTCTCCAAGCTGGTGTCGCTGCTGGTGAAGGTGGGTGCGCTGGTCTTCGTCCTGACGATGGACAAGACGGTCGCGATCAACTTCCAGCTGCTCGGCGGCATCTGGATCCTGCAGACCTTCCCGGCCCTGGTGGGCGGCCTGTTCACCCGCTGGTTCCACCGCTGGGCCCTGCTCGCCGGCTGGGCGGTCGGCATGGTGTACGGCACGGTCGCCGCGTACGGGGTCGCCTCGCCGACCCAGAAGCACTTCGGCGGCTCCTCGAAGGAGATCCCGGGCATCGGCGAGATCGGCTACATCGGCCTCACCGCCTTCGTGCTGAACGTCCTGGTCACCGTGGTCCTGACCTTCGTCCTGAAGGCCGTCAAGGCACCCGAGGGCGTCGACGAGACCCGGCCGGCCGACTACACGGCGGACGCGGGCGACCCGGGCGTCCAGGTGGAGCTGCCGCCGGCCACGGCGGGCACCTCGCACTGATCCACGCACGGGCGACGGGCCGTCGGAGAGATCCGGCGGCCCGTCGCCCCATCCGTCGGGCACACTCGGCGGCATGGACTTCGTGATCCGGCAGGCGGCGGCCGACGAGTACGACACCCTCGGCGAGATCACCGCGCGGGCCTATCTCCAGGACGGCCTCCTCGACTTCGGGGAGAGCGACGCCTACCTCGGTGAACTGCGGGACGTGGCCAAGCGGGCGGCGGCCGCGGAGGTCCTGGTCGCCGTCGCGGACGGCCGCGTCCTCGGCGGCGTGACCTTCGTGCCGTCCGGCGGTCCCCTGGCCGACATCGCCCGGCCCGGCGAGGCCGAGATACGCATGCTCGCCGTCGGCCACGACGCGCGGGGACGCGGCGTCGGCGAGGCCCTGGTGCGGTCCTGCGTCGACCGCGCCCGGGCCGTCGAGGGCTGCGCACGGGTCGTGCTGTCGACCCAGCGGACGATGCGCACCGCCCACCGGCTCTACGAACGCCTGGGCTTCACCCGCACGCCCGAACGCGACTGGAACCCGCTGCCGGAGCTCGACGACATCACGCTGCTCACCTACCGACTGACGCTCTGACACCTACGCGGCACAACATCTGGGGGTGCTCTCCGCACCTGGCACAAGATGTATGCTCATGCTCGCTGTCGCCGCAGGGGAATCCGGTGCGAATCCGGAACTGTCCCGCAACGGTGTACTTGTGCGTGTTCGCGTAGCTGTGTTCTCACGTGAGCCCGCCCAGGCTTCAGTCCGAGGACCTGCCGACAGTGCGCCCGGCCGTCCCGGTCCGGGTGCCATGACGTCCGGGCCTCGCGGAATGGGCCGGTGGACGCGACGCCGCGTGCGCTCGTGAGCTGCCCCCTGCCCTCCGTCGGGCCCCGTGCCGAGCGAGGGAGAGCCCCACGTGACCATCGCGCCAGCCGATCCGGCTTCAGCGACCCCGGTGACGGTGACCGAGGAATCCGACGGACCCGGTGCCGCCCTGCTGCGGACCCTGACCGGGCTGACCGCCGACCTCCCCGACGCCGACCCCGGCCGGGTCGCCGCCGCCGCCCTGCGCGGCCGGTCGGCGCGGGCCGACGAGGCGGAGCTGCGGGAGCTCGCCACGGAGGCCGCGGCCGGTCTGATCTCGGAGGACCCCGCCTACTCCCGGCTGGCCGCCCGGCTGCTGACCATCGGCATCCGCGCCGAGGCCGCCTCCCAGGGCGTCACCTCTTTCACCGAGTCCGTCGCCACCGGCCACCGCGAGGGCCTGATCGCCGACCGCACGGCCGCGTTCGTCCGGCTGCACGCGGCCCGCCTGGACACGCTGACCGACCCGGCCGCCGACGACCGCTTCGGCTACTTCGGGCTGCGCACGCTCTACAGCCGCTATCTGCTGCGGCACCCGATCACTCGCAAGGTCGTCGAGACGCCCCAGCACTTCCTGCTGCGCGTGGCCGCCGGGCTCGCCGAGGACGACAGCGAGCGGTCCGTCGAGGAAGTGGCCGCGCTCTACGGGCTGATGAGCCGCCTGGACTACCTGCCCTCCTCCCCCACCCTGTTCAACTCCGGCACCCGGCACGCCCAGATGTCGTCCTGCTACCTCCTGGACTCCCCCAAGGACGAGCTGGACTCCCTCTACGACCGCCTCCACCAGGTCGCCCGCCTCTCCAAGCACGCCGGCGGCATCGGCCTCGCCTACTCCCGTGTCCGCGCCCGGGGTTCGCTGATCCGCGGCACCAACGGGCACTCCAACGGCATCGTCCCGTTCCTGAAGACGCTGGACGCCTCGGTCGCCGCGGTGAACCAGGGCGGCCGCCGCAAGGGCGCCGCTGCGGTCTACCTGGAGACCTGGCACGCCGACATCGAGGAGTTCCTGGAGCTGCGAGACAACACGGGCGAGGACGCCCGGCGCACCCACAACCTGAACCTCGCGCACTGGATCCCGGACGAGTTCATGCGCCGGGTGGACGCGGACGGGCCGTGGTCGCTGTTCTCGCCCTCGGACGTGCCGGAGCTGGTCGACCTGTGGGGCGACGAGTTCGACGCGGCCTACCGGGCGGCCGAGGCGAAGGGCCTGGCCAGGAAGACGCTGCCGGCCCGTGAGCTGTACGGCCGCATGATGCGCACCCTCGCGCAGACCGGCAACGGCTGGATGACCTTCAAGGACACCGCCAACCGCACCGCCAACCAGACCGCCGAACCGGGCCACGTCGTGCACTCCTCCAACCTCTGCACGGAGATCCTGGAGGTCACCGACGACGGGGAGACGGCGGTCTGCAACCTCGGGTCGGTCAACCTCGGCGCCTTCGTGACCGGCGACGGCATCGACTGGGAGCGGCTGGACGCCACCGTCCGCACCGCCGTCACCTTCCTGGACCGGGTCGTCGACATCAACTTCTACCCGACCGAGCAGGCGGGCCGCTCCAACGCCCGCTGGCGCCCGGTGGGCCTCGGCGCGATGGGCCTGCAGGACGTCTTCTTCCAGCTGCGCCTGCCCTTCGACTCCCCCGCGGCGAAGGCCCTCTCCACCCGCATCGCCGAGCGGATCATGCTCGCCGCGTACGAGACCTCCGCCGACCTCGCCGAGCGCAACGGCCCGCTGCCCGCCTGGGAGAAGACCCGTACCGCCCGGGGCGTGCTGCACCCCGACCACTACGGCGTCGAGCACACCTGGCCCGAGCGCTGGGCGGCGCTGCGCGAGCGCATCGCGACGACCGGGCTGCGCAACTCCCTGCTCCTCGCGATCGCGCCGACCGCGACCATCGCCTCCATCGCGGGCGCCTACGAGTGCATCGAGCCGCAGGTGTCCAACCTGTTCAAGCGCGAGACGCTGTCCGGCGAGTTCCTCCAGGTCAACTCCTACCTGGTCGACGACCTCAAGCGGCTCGGCGTGTGGGACGCCCGCACCCGCGAGGCGCTGCGCGAGGCGAACGGCTCGGTGCAGGGCTTCGCGTGGATCCCCGAGGACGTGCGCGCGCTGTACCGCACCGCCTGGGAGATCCCGCAGCGCGCCCTGATCGACATGGCCGCCGCCCGTACCCCGTACCTCGACCAGGCCCAGTCGCTGAACCTGTTCCTGGAGACGCCGACCATCGGGAAGCTCTCCTCGATGTACGCGTACGCCTGGAAGCAGGGCCTGAAGACCACGTACTACCTGCGTTCCCGCCCGGCGACCCGTATCGCCCGCGCCGCCGGCCGGGCCACCGTCCCCGTGCAGGCCGTCCCGGACCCCGAAGCGGTCGCCTGCTCCCTGGAAAACCCCGAGTCCTGCGAGGCCTGCCAGTGATGACCACCGAGACCCCCACGACGAAGAACCTGCTCGACCCGGGCTTCGAGCTGACCCTCCGCCCCATGCGCTACCCGGACTTCTACGAGCGCTACCGGGACGCCATCAAGAACACCTGGCACGTCGAGGAGGTCGACCTCCACTCGGACGTCGCCGACCTCGCGAAGCTCAGCCCCGAGGAGCAGCACCTCATCGGACGGCTGGTGGCGTTCTTCGCGACGGGCGACTCGATCGTCGCGAACAACCTGGTGCTGACCCTCTACAAGCACATCAACTCCCCCGAGGCACGGCTGTACCTGAGCCGGCAGCTGTTCGAGGAGGCCGTCCACGTCCAGTTCTACCTGACGCTGCTGGACACCTACCTGCCCGATCCGGACGACCGTGCCGCCGCCTTCGCGGCCGTGGAGAACATCCCCTCGATCCGCGAGAAGGCCGAGTTCTGCTTCCGGTGGATGGACTCGGTCGAGTCGATCGACCGGCTGGAGACCAAGGCCGACCGCCGCCGCTTCCTGCTCAACCTCATCTGCTTCGCCGCGTGCATCGAGGGCCTGTTCTTCTACGGCGCCTTCGCCTACGTGTACTGGTTCCGCAGCCGGGGCCTGCTGCACGGCCTGGCCACCGGCACCAACTGGGTGTTCCGGGACGAGACGATGCACATGTCGTTCGCCTTCGACGTGGTCGACACCGTCCGCAAGGAGGAGCCGGACCTCTTCGACGACGAGCTGGGGGTCCAGGTCACCGACATGCTGCGGGAGGCCGTCGAGGCCGAGCTGCAGTTCGCGCGCGACCTGTGCGGTGACGGCCTCCCGGGCATGAACACCGACTCGATGCGGCAGTACCTGGAGTGCGTGGCCGATCAGCGTCTGACGCGTCTCGGCTTCGCCCCGGTGTACGGCTCCGAGAACCCCTTCTCCTTCATGGAGCTCCAGGGCGTTCAGGAGTTGACCAACTTCTTCGAGCGGCGTCCCTCGGCGTACCAGGTGGCGGTGGAGGGCACCGTCGACCTGGACGAGGACTTCTGAGTCTCCGGAACCTCCGGGGTCTCCTTCCGTGTGACGGCCTCCCGGTCCTCCCGGTCCTCCCGGTCCTTCTGGGCCTCCCTGAGCTGTCGGTCGATGCGCAGGTCGCGCACGATGCCGAGCACCGAGGGGAGGACCATGAGGACCAGGAGTCCGAAGGTCACGAGCATTCCGAGCAGGGCTTCTGTCTGGTCTGCGGTCATGGACACCACTGTCGCGCTCCGGACTCCTCACCGGGAGTGGCAGGACTGCCGTAGGACCTCGATTTCCTGCCACCGGTGGGGCACACTGGCGGCATGCTGAAGAACGTGGCCGCCGTCCTGCTGGACGGCGCGCACCCCTTCGAACTCGGCGTCGTCTGCGAGGTCTTCGGCATCGACCGCAGCGACGACGGCCTGCCCGGGTACGACTTCGCGGTGGTGTCCGCCGAGGGCCCGACGCTGGGCACCCATGTCGGGGGGCTCTCCGTCTCGACGCCGTACGGGCTCGACCGGCTCGACGAGGCCGACCTGATCACCGTGCCGGCCGGGAGCGACTACGCCCGCCGGGAGTACCCGCCCGCGCTGCTGGACGCGCTGCGGCGGGCCGTGGACCGGGGGGCGCGGGTGCTGAGCGTGTGCTCGGGGGTCTTCGTGCTGGGCGCCGCCGGGCTGCTGGACGGGCGGCGGTGCGCGGTGCACTGGCACCACGCCGACGAGCTGGCCCGGCAGTATCCGGGGACGCGGGTCGAGGCGGACGTGCTCTACGTCGACGAGGACCCGGTGATCACCTCCGCCGGCACGGCCGCCGGGATCGACGCCTGTCTGCACATCGTGCGCAAGGAGCAGGGGACGGAGGTCGCCAACAAGATCGCCCGGCGCATGGTCGTGCCGCCGCACCGGGACGGCGGTCAGGCCCAGTACATCGAGCGGCCGCTGCCGCGCTCCTCCTGCGACACCGTGGGCGAGGTGCTGGCCTGGATGGAACAGCACCTCGACCAGGAGGTCACCGTCGAGCAGCTCGCGGCCCGGGCGCACATGTCCCCGCGGACCTTCGCCCGCCGCTTCCAGCAGGAGACGGGAACGACTCCCTACCGCTGGATCCTGCGCCAGCGCGTGCTGCTGGCCCAGCGGCTGCTGGAAGCGACGGACGAGACGATGGACACGGTCGCCCGGCGCACCGGCTTCGGCACGGCGGCGGCCCTGAGGCACCAGTTCGTCAGGGCCCTCGGCATCACCCCGCACGCCTATCGGCGCACCTTCCGGGGCCCCGCGGCCGCCGCCTGAGCGGCGTCACCTCGCTACGGGCCTGACCCGCAGGTCGTGCGGACGCAGCGTGATGCCGACGCGCACGGCGTCGTTCGAGCCCGCCACCTGCTCGAAGCGGTACTTGGTGGCGAGCGCCGCCGTGATCAGCGTCAGCTGCGCCATGGAGAAGTGGTCGCTGGGGCACTTGCGATTGCCCACGCTGAACGGCCGCATGGCATATTTCGGCAGTTCCGTCACGCGTTCCGGAAGCCATCGGTCCGGGTCGAACTCCAGGTTGCGGGCGTACGACTTCGGATCGCGTTGGATTGCGTACGGACTGTAGATGATGTCCGCCCCGGCCGGAATGCGGTAGCCACCGAGTTCCGTCTCGACCACGGCGCGCCGCGTCAATACCCATACGGCGGGACGCAAACGCATGGCCTCCACGATGACATTACCGGTGTGCGTGAGCTTGCGGACGTCCTCGAATGCCACGGGGCGCCCACCGGTGACCGCTTCGACTTCGTCGCGTATGCGGTCGGCATGTTCCGGGTGTTCGGCAAGTGCCTGCAGCAACCACATGATCGTGGAGGCGATGGTTTCACTGCCGGGAGTGAGTATCGCGACGACCTGGTCGTGGATCTCCTGTTCCCCGATCGGGTCGCCATTGTCGTCCTCGGCCTCCAGCAGAGCCGTCAGCAAATCGTCCGGCTTTTGACCGGACGCGCGGCGCTCGGCGATGATCTCGTCGACCAGGAGGTGCAGATCGGCCAGCGCGTCGTTGAATGCGCGATTGGCCGGCAGCGGCAGCCGGTACAGCGGCCCCAGCGGGACGACCATCCGCCGGTACATGCCGCGGAAGACGGTGGCGAGGGCGACGCACAGGCGCTCGGCGCGCTCGTCCATGTACTGGCCGCGCAGCAGGCACCGGGCCGCGACGCGCACGGCGACGCGGAAGGACTCGGAGGTGGCGTCGATCGTCTGCCCCGGCCGCCAGCGCTCGGTGAGCGCGTGCGCCTCCTCCTCCATGATCGGCCCGTAGGCGGGGATCGCGTCGAGCTTGAAGGCGGGCTGGATGGTGCGCCGCTGGCGCCGGTGCAGCGGGCCGTTGGCGGTCGCCACGCCCTCCTTGCCGAGCAGGCCCTCCAGGGACTCCCACAGCGGACCGGCGATGTGGTAGTCGGGGCTCAGCGCGAGGGCGCCGGTGAGCGCCGGGGTGGTGACCGCGTACACGGTCTTCGGGCCGATCCGGATGCGCACGACGTCGCCGTGGTCGCGCAGCTGGGCCATGAAGGCGAGCGGGTCCCGGGCCAGCTTCCAGCCGTGGCCGAGGAGCGGGACGCCACCGCCCGCGACGGGCGGCTCGCGCAGTTCCCGCGCGGGATCGGTCCGGATCTCGGGATTGACGGACTCGACGGTCATTTCTCACCTGCCGCTTCGTTGTTGACGTACGGGGGCGTGGACCGGTCGTCCCAGCTGTCGACCATGTACCGGCCGGACTCGTGGTGGAACCAGTAGACGGAACTGAACCAGTTCCGCATATTGCCGACGTTGGCCCGTACGGCGCCGCCCAGTTCCTTTCCGCGTACGGTTCCGTCGGCGAGTTCGTCGGCGAACCGCAAGACGTCCTGTTCGGCGGCGAGGAATTCCGTGATGCATTCCTCGACGCGTCGCCTGACTTCTTCTATCGCTTCTTCCAGGGTGAGTCGGTGGTGGGTGATGAGACTGATTCCGAGATTGTGGACCTCGTCGCCCGCTATTTCCTTGGGCAGCGAGCAGAGGTCGTTGTACCAGGCCGCGAATTCCTGGCTCAGCAGTGCCGCCCGCCGGTATGCGGGGTGTTTTCGCACGGCGTCCGGCAGTTCGCACCCGGCGCTCGGCTCCAGCAGGTCGGTCCAGATCGAGTGCGCGAAGGTGAGCCGACGCAGTTCGAGGTACTCCTCGACGCCGGGCACGATTCCGTGGGTGCGGTTGTGGAATTCCCGGTCGTACGCCTCGATCACCGCGTGGAAGTGCCGGGCGAACCGGGCGTTCCACGTGGGCGTCAGGAAGGCGTACAGCCGCAGCACGCTGTCGGCGAACCCGGCGACCAGCGGGTCCTCGTGGTGCAGGTGCTCCCCGGGTGAGTCCAGTGCCGTGTGGAGCCGGTCCCGCAGCCGCCGCCAGGCGGCCGGACGGCCGTGGACGATGTCCCGGTCGTGCCGGTCGTCCCAGACGAAGAACCACGCGCTGTAGTCGGCTATCGCCTGCAGGACCTCGTCGGGGGCGCCCAGGTAGTACCCGGCCATGAGGTCCGTGTAGCACAGGCCGTCGGCATATTCCTCGACCTTGTCCGCCGGCATGAGCCGTTTTTCGAGCAGCCAGGCGCGGGTGTTCTCCTGGAGCTTCGGCCAATACGGGTGCAGTTGCCGGGGAAATGCCGCCTCGATCACCGGGAGTGAGAGCTGCGGTGGAACTGCGGTCGCGGTCGGTGTCGCTGTGGTGCCGTGTGAGAAAGCATGCACGAACAAACCCCTCTCAGCCGCCGGTGGCGCACTCCTCTCCAAGGGCGGGGTGTGCGCCGTTGCGTATCCCCGTTCTTCTATTCAGCACCACAACTGACCGTTCTGGGAACGGATTTGCTTCATTCGCCACCCCACGGCGTCTGAATTCTCCTGTTGTGTGGCGGCTTCGGGATCTCCGGGAGAGCGGCAGGCGTCGGACCGGTGACGGACACACGCACGGCGCCCGTTCGGGTCCGACCCGAACGGGCGCCGTGCGCCTGGGGCTTGTGAGGCCCGGGAGATGTCTCAGTCGTTCGCGACCACGGGGTAGCGCGGCTCGTTCTCCGCCATCTGCCGCAGCGCGTCCTTGCGTTCGCGCTTGGAGAGCCGGTCGATGTAGAGGTACCCGTAGAGGTGGTCGGTCTCGTGCTGCAGGCACCGCGCGAAGTAGCCGGTGCCGCGCACCTTGACCGGGTTGCCCTTCTCGTCCTGCCCGGTCACCTCGGCGTAGTCGGGGCGGGCGAGCGGCGCGTAGGCGGTCGGCACGGACAGGCAGCCCTCGTTGCTGTCGTCCAGGCGGCGCCGGTCGGCGGGCAGTTCGACGAGCCGCGGGTTGCAGACCACGCCGACGTGGCGGACGCCCTCGTCGTCGGGGCAGTCGTAGACGAAGACCTTCTTGTCGACGCCGATCTGGTTGGCGGCCAGGCCCACGCCCTCGGCGGTGCGCTGGCTGGCGAACATGTCCGCGACCAGCTGCTGGAGCTCCTCGCCGAAGTCGGTGACGTCCTGGCACTCCTTGTGCAGCACCGGGTTGCCGACCACCGTGATCGGACGCGAGGTACCGCGCTCACGCCAGGCCGTCTCGCGCTCCTCGCAGTCCTCGGTGTCGACGACGAAGCCCTCGTCGTCCACGGGGAGCACGCCCGCGTGCTGCTGATCGGTGTCCTGCTGCGCCATGACCGACGTACGCCTTCCTCATGAAACCCGGGTTGATGCCTGTTACAGGGTACGGGGAACGGGGGGACGACCTCAGCAGACCTCTTCGAGGTCCCGCCAGTCCCGGGAATCCGGGCTGTCCGCGACCCAGCCGTCCAGCAGCCCCCGCACCAGAGAAGCCGGCGCGGCCACCCCGCACTCCCGCTCCGGCACCCACAGCTGCCCGTCCGTCCGGTGCCCCAGCGGCCCCGGGTGCCCCGGCTCGCTGTGGTCGTGCGGGTCGAGGTGCTCGCCGTCGCCCTCGTCGGACGGCATCCGGGACTCCGAGCACATGCGGCACAGCAGCCGCACGGAGGACGACCAGTCCTCGGCGGCGAAACCGGCGTCGGCGGCGAGCTGCTCCAGGGCGTCCCGGTCGGCCTCGGTGGCGGCCTCCAGGAGGACCACCCAGGTGGGCACGGGCGACGGCGCCCACAGCTCGATCTCGTCGAAGACCGGGTAGGCGTGCCCGGCGGCCGTGGTCCGCTCCCCGTGCGGGACGCCGTCGTGCAGCACGACCTCGCCCCAGCGCCGCCCGGAGGACGGCAGCGGGATGGACAGCACCTCGACGCGGGCGGGGTCGAGCCGCCGCCCCCACACCACCTCGGCCTCGCCCTCCGGGGACAGCCGTACGGCCGCGCTGCCGAGCTCCATGCCGAGGGGCTCGCCGGCGTCCGTGGCGTCACCGGGCGTCTTCAGCCCGTAGGCCTGCCACGCGCGGCGGGCCAGGGGCCAGTCCTGCAGGGCGGTCGCGGCGATGCCGACGTTCCACCAGTCGGGCGCCCCGCTGTCCCGGTCGAGCAGCGCCACGGCCCTCAGACCCGCCGCTCTGGCCTGCTCCCAGTCGTGCCGGAACTTGTGCAGCAGGGCGAGGTTGAACCACGACTCCGACAGCCAGGGTTCCAGGTCCGCGGCCCGCGTCAGCAGCGCGCCCGCGTCCTCGTAGCGACCGTCGCCGATCAGCGTGAACGCACGGTCGGTGGCCTGCCGCCAGGAGGCGGAGGGCCGGTGCCGTCCCTTGCCGAAGATCCTCACGATTCCCGCCTGCCAGTTCCGTTCTGTGGGCTGGCTGTGCCTTCCTGCGCCCCCGGACACCCTCTCCTGCGCATCAAACCATGTACGGCCTGGAGGGCGCTCATTACCCATGGGTTACCCAGCCGGGGACGAGGTAAGGCTGCCTCGGGAGAGCACTCGGGCCAGTGCCTCCACGACTTCGGGAGCGTAGTCGCCGGCGGTGGCCAGGCGCAGCTCCTCCAGCGCGGTGAGGTCCCCGCCGGGCCCGGCGTCCCGTGCCTTCTCCTCGTAGGCGTTCACCGCGCGCACGATCCGCGCGGCGACCGGCTGCTCGTGGCAGGGATCGGCCTGCCGCTCCACCACCACGGCGACCGCGGCGTCGACGCCGGTGCGGCGTACGACGGCACCGCCGAGCAGCGCGATCCGCCGCTGCTCGGTCACGGGCAGGCCGGCCGTGGCTCCCCCCGTGACCGGGTCGACGAGGCTCAGCTGTCCGATGTCGTGCATGAGGGCCGCGTACTCCAGCACCGTCAGTTCGGGCCCGGACAGGCCCAGGTCCCGTCCGACGGCCGTGCTGAGCTCGGCGACGCGGCGGGCGTGCCCGGCGGGGGTGTACCCGGCGATCTCGGTGGCCCGGGCCAGGGAGGCGATGGTCTGCCGGTAGGTGGCCCGGACGGCGGCGTACCGCCGGTAGGACAGCTGGGTGAGCAGCAGCGGCACGCAGAAGACGGGCAGCGCCCACAGTCCCGCGACGGCCACCGCGAGCGCCATCACCGCGCCCGTGGCGCACACCGCGGAGGTGATGCCGACCACGGCGCGCAGTTCCTCGCGCAGCAGCGGGCCGAAGGGCCATCCGGTGCGCGCGTGCGCCGGTGCCGCGGTGAGCACGGCGTCGCACAGCGCGGTCAGGGCGAGCAGCGCGATCAGCAGCAGCGCGTGGGCGGGGCCGCCCCAGTCGCGGAAGGTGCCCTGCCCGGCCAGGGGCCGGAAGCACACGGCGGCGAAGGCGACGGTGAGCAGGCGCCGCGCCAGGTGGTCGAGCACGGGCCCGTGCCCGCGCGCGACGTGCGGGACGCTGCCGAGCAGCGAGGCGACGAGCACCACGGTGACGGTCTGGGCGACCCCGTGGTGCACGGGCTGTCCGGCGTCCTCCCCGAGCAGGGCGTACGCCAGTGCTCCGGCGGTCCCGAGGGGTGCCGTCTCCCGGCCCTCGTCCCCGGTCCGGCGGGTGAGCTCGCCGAGCGCGACGAGGAGGCCGAAGGCGAGCGCGACGGGGCGCTCCACGATGCCCGACCACAGTACGGAGGTGAGGCACACGAGCGCGAGGAGGGCGGCGCCGGTGTGCATCAGGAGCACCGCCGGGGTCCGTGCCGCCGTCACGGCACGCTCCGGCGACGACCACGGGCCGACGCGGTCACGGCCGGTACGAGCGGGACTCAGTCCCTCCGTCGCCCCTGCCGCCCCTGCCGCCCCCGGCGCCGTCACGGAGCCCCCCTCGCCGCGCTGTCGTGCGCGTTCTCGCCGCGGGCGTCGGCCGTCCGGGACGGGCGGGCGGAGCTGCCGTCGGAGGTCACCGCCGGGTGCCAGCCGTGGTGTTCCAGGGCCCGTACCAGGGCCCCGACCATCCGGGGGTCGAAGTGGGTTCCCGCGCACCGCTGGAGTTCCGCCACGGCCGCCGGAACGGGCCGCGCCCTGCTGTAGGACCGCGTGGACGTCATCGCGTCGAAGGCGTCGGCGACGGCGACCACCCGGGCCGACTCGGGGATCTGGCCGCCCGCCAGTCCGTAGGGGTACCCGCTGCCGTCCAGCCGTTCGTGGTGGTGCAGTACGGCGGCCCGGGCCTCGCCGAGGAAGCGGATGCCGCGCACCATCTCGTGCCCGTACTCGGGGTGCAGCTCGATCACGCGCCGTTCCTCGGGCGTCAGCGGCCCGTCCTTGCGCAGCAGTCGTGTGGGCACGCCGAGCTTGCCCACGTCGTGCAGGATCCCGGCGAAGCGGAGCGTCTCGACGCGCTCGTCGTCCAGACCCAGCTCGCGGGCGATCATCATCGAGGCGTGGCCGACCCGTTCACTGTGCCCGCGCGTGTAGCCGTCCTTGATGTCGACGGCCTGCACGAGGGCACGGATGGTCGCCTGGTGCGCGGCTCTCTCCCGGTGGTACTGGGCGAACGCCCACCAGGACACGCCCATCGGCAGGAGCACGAGCAGCGCGGCGACCGGACCGTAGGGGCTGCGCCACAGGACGGCCATCATGAGCCCGGCGAGCCCGTGCACGGCGATCGGGGCGAGCGAACGGGAGAACAGCCCCCGCCACGCCCGCCGGGCCGGCACCCGGTCGGCCAGCGTCAGGATGCCGCCGTCCAGCATGGTCAGCACCAGGCAGAAGGCCGGTACCGCGGCACCGGCCGGCACGAGTGCGTAGGGGAAGTCGGGGCCCTCGACCGCGTCCCGTCCGCCGCACTCCCCGTACACCCGGGCCGCCGCCCACACGGCGAGTGCCAGCTGTGCGGCCCGCCAGGTCCGTCGCAGGACGGCCGGCCGCCGCGTCACCGGGGACAGCAGGGCCCCCGGCAGCGCCACGAGCGCGGCGGCGTGCGGCGGGAGCAGAAAGGCCCCGGCGAGCAGGACGGGGTAGCAGGTCCCCACGAACCGGGACCGGGCGATGTGCTCGCAGCCCGCGTACAGACCGGCGAGCAGCAGGACGGCCCACCAGGGCGTGGCCTCCTGGGCCGGCGGGCGCAGACAGAGCAGGGCGGCGAGGACGACACCGGCGACATACGCACGCGCCCGTGCCGGTACCCCGTCCATGAACTCCTCCCCCGGCCGTGCCTTCAGGCTCGCGAGCCTAGGTTCGGCGACGGGGGAGACGGGCGGATACCCCGCGGATTAGCACGTACGAGTGACGCGTCACGCGAGGCGTGCCGGGCTCAGGACTCCTGCGGAGCGGGCGGCGCCGCCGTGACGTCGTGCTCGGGAACCGACTGGCCCGAGCGGATCAGGTCGATCCGGCCCATGACCTTGGAGCGCAGGTCGCCCGGCACGTCGTCATGCCCGCAACACCGCTTGACCAGCTTCTTCACGGCCTGCTCCAGCCCGTACTTCTCCAGGCAGGGCGAGCACTCCTCGAAGTGGTGCTCGAACTTCACGCAGTCCGAGTCCGGCATCTCCCGGTCGAGGAACTCGTAGAGATGATCGAGGATTTCGCTGCAATCCGTCTCGTGCGGCTCTCCGCAGCTCATGACCCCGAGCCTTTCGCTTCGTTCGACTCTCCGGCGCCGGCCGGGACCAGACCACGGTCGCGGGCGTAGTCCTCCAGCATGCCGCGCAGCTGACGACGGCCCCGGTGCAGCCGGGACATCACCGTACCGATGGGTGTCCCCATGATGTCCGCGATCTCCTTGTAGGCAAAGCCCTCCACATCGGCCAGGTACACGGCGATGCGGAATTCCTCGGGGATCGCCTGGAGCGCCTGCTTCACGTCCGAGTCGGGCAGGTGGTCGAGCGCCTGCGACTCGGCGGAACGCAGACCCGTCGACATGTGCGACTCAGCGCGCGCGAGCTGCCAGTCCTCGATCTCCTCGGCCGCGCTGCGCTGGGGTTCGCGCTGCTTCTTGCGGTACGAGTTGATGAAGGTGTTGGTGAGGATGCGGTACAGCCACGCCTTGAGGTTGGTGCCCTCACGGAACTGGTGGAAGGACGCGTACGCCTTGGCGTAGGTCTCCTGCACCAGATCCTCGGCATCGGCCGGGTTGCGGGTCATGCGCAGCGCGGCCGAGTACATCTGGTCGAGGAACTCGAGCGCGTCCCGCTCGAAGCGCGCGCTGCGCTCCGCGGTCGACTCCGCGCCCGTGCCCCGGCCCTCGGGCTGCTCCGCCTGGCCGTTTTCGGTCCCTGCGTCGGTCCCAGTGACCGGACCCACCTCCTCCAGTGACGTCGCGAGACCGAGACCGGCCCCACTCGAATCGGAGGATAGACGACGATCCGGTCCGACCGCCGCCCGAATAGGGGCGGTCTTCGCCGCGTGCAGCACCGTCCAGTCCAGGTCGGCGCGGCTGCTGCGACTCGGGCAGAAGGCTGAACCCATGCGGCGGACTTCCTCTCCTACGGCGTCGGTGCTGATGTTCAGCAACGTATGTCGGCCACAACAGCGGTCGTCCGCCGGTCATTCCCGGGCCCTCAGCCGAGTGAGCGGGTCCACTCCGCGACGCCGTCGGTGATCAGTTCCAGGGCCTCCTCCTGCGTGATCCCGGCCCGTTTGGGCACGGCGAAGCCGTGGTCGCCGTGCGGCACCCGGATCAGGTCGTAGGGCCCCTCGGGAAACTCCTCGGGCTTCCCGAACGGATCGTTGCCGCCCTGGACGACGAGGGTGGGCACCCCGGTCCCGAGCAGTTCCCCGGCACGGGACTTCTCCGGCTTGCCCGGCGGGTGCAGCGGGAAGCTCAGGGCGAGGACGGCGTGGGCGCCCAGCCCGGCCGCGGTGCGGCAGGCGACGCGGGCGCCGGCGCTGCGGCCGCCCGGGACCACCGGCAGGCCGGGGGCGTTCAGCGCGGGCCAGACACCCCGCCAGCCGGCGTCCAGGGTCTTCGGAGCGGGCGCCAGCTTCTTGCCGGCCACCCGCCAGGGCTGCTCGACCAGGGCCACGGTCACGCCCCGCGCGGGCAGCGCCGCCGCCAGCGCCGCCAGGTCGCGCGCCTCGATGCCGCCGCCGGCGCCGTGGCCCGCGGCGAGGACCAGGCGGGGCTTCGCGGCCGGGTGCCAGGTGATGCGGGCGGCGCCGGCCTCCGTGTCGATGATCTCGGTCTTCACGTCAGAAGAGTGTGCCCTCTTCCGGGCCCTCCAGCTCCGCCAGCAGCTCCGGCCCGTTGTTGCGGACGTTGCTCACGGCCGTGGAGACGGGGAACGCCCGCATCAGCCCGGCGGGCGGGGGCGCCAGCAGGGGGGTGAGGTCACCGGGGTCGGTGCGCGCCGGGTCGAGCCAGGCGTCCCACCGGTCCGGCGTCAGCATCAGCGGCATCCGGGGGTGGATGTCGGCCAGGGTGTGCGGGCCGTCGGCCGGGGCGACGGCCAGCGGCGTGGTCTCCGCCTCGGTCGTGATCACCGAGCACGTCGCCCACCAGGCCCGGGGGTGGTCGTCCGGCAGCGTCCTGTCCCGCCAGAACTCGTACAGCCCCGCCATGGCGAACACGGAGCCGTCGGCCGGGGTCACGAAGTACGGCTGCTTGCGGGGCCGCTTCCGGCGCCCCTCGACCTCCAGGTCCCGCTCCTGCTTGCCGGTGACCCACTCGTAGTAGCCGTCGGCGGGCAGGACGCAGCGCCGGGTGGCGAAGGCGCGGCGGTAGGACGGCTTCTCGTGGACGGTCTCCGCGCGGGCGTTGATCATCCGGGCGCCGCCCTCGGGCGTCTTGGACCAGGAGGGGACGAGCCCCCACTTCAGTTTCCGCAGCTGGCGAACCGGCTTCGGGTCCTCGGCGTCCTTCAGGGGACGGTCCAGGACCGCGTAGACCTCCTTGGTGGGGGCCACGTTGTAGTCGGGCGCCAGAGTCTCCTCCGGATCCCACTTCTCGATGTCGAAGATTCCTGCGAGATCCTCGGGTCGACGACTCGCCGCATACCGTCCGCACATACGTGCCACACTGCCAGACTCCGCGCCCACACGAGGAGCCCTCACCCCTTATGGACCACCTCGCATCCGCCTCTCTCGCCTCCCTGTGGGACGAGGTCACCGGCACCCAGCCCGAACCGGCGCTCGGGGTGGTGATCGCCACCCTGGTCGCCGCGCTCGCCGTCGTCGTGCCGCGGGTGCTGTGGCGGACGGCGCGCAACGCGATCACCATCGCCCACGAGGGCGGCCACGGGCTCGTGGCGCTGCTCACCGGCCGGACGCTGGTCGGGATCACACTGCACTCGGACACCAGCGGCCTGACCCTGAGCCGGGGCAAGCCGCACGGGCTCGGCATGATCCTCACCGCGGCCGCCGGCTACACCGCTCCGCCGCTGCTGGGCCTCGGCGGGGCCGCGCTGCTGGCCTCCGGGCGCGTCACGCTGCTGCTGTGGGTGGCGACGGCGCTGCTGCTCGCCCTGCTGGTGATGGTCCGCAACGCGTACGGCGTACTGACGGTCGTGCTGACCGGCGGCACGTTTCTCCTGGCGTCCTGGCTGGCCGGCCCGCAGGTGCAGGCGGCGTTCGCCTACGCGGCGGTGTGGTTCCTGCTGCTGGGCGGCGTGCGACCGGCGTTCGAGCTGCAGGCCAAGCGGGCGCGGGGCGGGGCCGGCGACTCGGACGCGGACCAGCTGGCCCGGCTGTCCCACGCGCCGGCCGCGGTGTGGTTCTTCCTGTTCCACGCGGTCTCGCTGTGCTCGCTGATCGGCGGGGGCCGCTGGCTGCTGGGGCTCTGAACGGGCCCGACGGCCGGTGTGGCGGCCCTCCGAGCGGGCCCGGCGGCCGGTGACGATCCTCCGGACGGGCCCCGGCGGCCGGTGGCGGCCGTCCACCGGGGCCGACCGCCCACCGGCCGACCGCCCGCCGGGGCCGGCCGCCCGCCGGGGCCGGCCGCCCGCACCGGGATCTGCCACCGGGGCCAGGATCTGCCGCATATACGCGTGGCAGTTTCCCGTCCCCGGTTTCGGTCGGATTCCGCCGTCTTTGATCAAGATCTCCGATCGCCTTCAGCCATTAAAGTGGGGCTCATGACCGTTGATTCCGCGCACACCGCCCTCTGGCCCGCCCCGCACGCGAGCGGAGCCGTCGACGCGACCGTCCATGTGCCCGGGTCCAAATCGGTCACCAACCGCGCCCTGGTGCTGGCCGCCCTCGCCTCCGAGCCCGGCTGGCTGCGCCGCCCGCTGCGCTCCCGCGACACCCTGCTGATGGCCGGCGCCCTGCGGGCGATGGGCGTCGAGATCGAGGAGGGCGTCGGCCCCGACGGCACCGGCGAGTTCTGGCGGGTCATCCCGGCCGGTCTGCACGGTCCCGCCACGGTCGACGTCGGCAACGCCGGCACGGTCATGCGCTTCCTCCCGCCGGTCGCCACGCTCGCCGACGGCCCCGTCCGCTTCGACGGCGACCCCCGTTCGTACGAGCGCCCGCTGCACGGGGTGATCGACGCGCTGCGCGCCCTCGGCGCCCGGATCGACGACGACGAGCGCGGCGCGCTGCCGATGACGGTGCACGGCGGCGGGGCCCTGGAGGGCGGCCCGGTCGAGATCGACGCGTCCTCGTCCTCGCAGTTCGTCAGCGCCCTGCTGCTGTCCGGTCCGCGCTTCAACCAGGGCGTCGAGGTCCGCCACACCGGTTCGGCGCTGCCGTCGATGCCGCACATCCGCATGACCGTCGACATGCTGCGCTCGGTCGGCGCCCAGGTCGACACCCCGGAGTCGGGCGGCGAGCCGGACGTCTGGCGGGTCACGCCGGGCGCGCTGCTCGGCCGGGACCTGACCGTCGAGCCGGACCTGTCCAACGCGCAGCCGTTCCTCGCGGCGGCGCTGGTGACCGGCGGCAAGGTCGTGATCCCCGACTGGCCGGCCCGCACCACCCAGCCCGGTGACCGGCTGCGCGAGATCTTCACCGAGATGGGCGGTTCCTGCGAACTGACCGACTACGGGCTGGTGTTCACCGGATCGGGTGCCGTGCACGGCATCGACGTGGACCTCGGCGAGGTCGGCGAGCTCACCCCCGGCATCGCGGCCGTCGCGGCCCTCGCGGACTCCCCTTCGACCCTGCGCGGCGTGGCGCACCTGCGCCTGCACGAGACGGACCGGCTGGCCGCGCTCACCAAGGAGATCAACGAACTCGGCGGCGACGTCACCGAGACCGCCGACGGACTGCACATCCGCCCGCGCCGCCTGCACGGCGGGGTCTTCCACACCTACGAGGACCACCGCATGGCCACCGCCGGCGCGATCATCGGCCTCGCGGTCGAGGGCGTGGAGATCGAGAACGTGGCGACGACCGCCAAGACCCTCCCCGACTTCCCCGAGCTGTGGACCGGGATGCTCGGGGCGTAGGGACCGATCGCCATGCGCCGCTACGGCAAGCACACCGACGAGGACGACATCCGCTCCCGCCCCAACCGCAAGGGCAACCGGCCGCGCACCCACACCCGGCCCAAGCACGAGGACGCCGCCGAGGGCCTGGTCCTCACCGTGGACCGGGGCCGGCTGACCTGCCTCGTCGAGGACCGGGTCGTCATGGCGATGAAGGCACGCGAACTGGGCCGCAAGGCGGCGGTCGTCGGCGACCGGGTGGCGCTGGTCGGCGACCTGTCCGGCGCGAAGGACACGCTCGCGCGGATCGTCCGCATCGAGGAGCGCACCTCGGTGCTGCGCCGCACGGCGGACGACGACGACCCCTACGAGCGTGTGGTCGTCGCCAACGCCGACCAGCTCGCCATCGTCACCGCCCTCGCCGACCCCGAACCGCGCCCGCGCCTCATCGACCGCTGCCTGGTCGCCGCCTTCGACGGCGGCCTCACCCCGCTGCTGGTGATGACCAAGTCGGACCTCGCACCGCCCGACGGACTGCTCGGCCTGTACGGCGCGTTGGACATCCCGTACGTCGTCACCAGCCGCGAGGAGCTGGAGAACGGCGCCGCGGCCGACCTCGTGCGGGAACACCTGGACGGCAAGATCACGGCCTTCGTCGGCCACTCCGGGGTCGGCAAGACGACGCTGGTCAACACGCTGGTGCCCGAGGAGCGCCGCCGGGTGACGGGGCACGTCAACGCGGTGACGGGACGCGGTCGGCACACGACGACCTCGGCCCTCGCCCTGCCGCTGTCCTCGAAGACGGGCGGCTGGGTCGTCGACACCCCGGGCGTACGGTCGTTCGGGCTCGCCCACGTCGACCCGTCCCGGGTGATCAACGCCTTTCCCGACCTGGTGCCGGGCACGGCGGGCTGCCCGCGCGCGTGCAGCCACGACGAGCCCGACTGCGCGCTGGACGCGTGGGTCGCCGAGGGCCACGCCGATCCGGCGCGGCTGTACTCGCTGCGCCGGCTGCTGGCGACGCGGGAGCGTACGGAAGGCGACTGACGTTCGCGTTGTTCGCCATGCCGTGCGACCGACAAGTGCATAATCACACCAAGCCGGATCCAAGCCCGAGCAAAAGCCGACGGATCGACGAAGCGGTCACGGTACGGGACCACGGGAGGACGACACATGGCGTGGCTGCTGGTCATAGTGGCCGGGTTGCTCGAAACCGGCTTCGCCGTGTGCCTGAAGCTGTCGCACGGCTTCACCCGGCTGTGGCCCACGGTCGCGTTCTGCGCCTTCGCGCTGGGCAGTTTCGGCCTGCTGACCATGTCGCTGAAGAAGCTCGACGTCGGCCCGGCGTACGCCGTGTGGACCGGGATCGGGGCGGCGGGCACCACCCTCTACGGCATGGTGTTCCTGGGTGACCTGGTCTCCACATTGAAGATCGTCTCGATCAGCCTCGTCATCATCGGCGTGATCGGGCTCCAGCTGTCCGGCTCGGCGCACTGACGCCGCCGGCCCTCACGTCGTCGGCTGCCGCGGCAGGACGGCGCGGACGAGTTCCGGCACGCCCCCCTCGCCGGGTGGGGCCGCGACACAGGACAGGGCGAGGCGGACGGTGAGTTCGCAGGTGCGGGCGAGGTCGGCGGCCTCCGCCCGGGGAACGCCGGGCCCGGACAGGGCGGCGACGGCGCGGTCGCGGACGAGGGCCACGAGGTCGCCGGGCGAGGGCAGCGGACCGTCGGCCCGGCGCTGGGCCGGCACGGCGGAGGAGGACGGTACGGCCCCCGGCGCCGGGGCGGGCAGCCACGTACTCCAGCAGCCGGTGAGCACGGCTCGCACCAACGCGTCCTCCCGGGCGGCGGAGGTCGTCCACTCGGCCGTCGCGGTGAGCCGCTCCCCCGGGTCGCCGACCGCGGAGAGCGCGCGCTCCACACCGGCGAGATATCCGTCCGCCGCCCTGCGGACGAGCGCCCGGCCGAGGCCCTCCTTGCTCCCGAACTCGTTGTACAGCGTCTGCCGCGACACCCCGGCCGCCGCCGCCACGTCCACCATCCGCACAGCGGCCCACGGCCGACGCGCCAGCGCCGTGCAGGCGGCGTCGAGCAGGGACTCCCGGGCTGCGGGCATCATCGCCTCCCTCGACCGAAGCGACTCAGCGCCCAGATTTGACGGGCCCGCCACCCGTGTCAAGGGTCCTCGCAACCCCACGCGACCCGCCATGGCTGCGGGCAGTCGCCTCGTCCCGCGTAGCTGCGGGAGTCGTGCCTCCCCCAGTGCCTGAACGGCCTGGGAGGTGCCCCCAGGGGCGATGGGGGTCCCCCGCGCGAGCGAAGCCGAGCGGGGGGAGCGTGGACGCCGGGGCGTCCCCTCTGGGGGAGGCGCCCCGCAACGCCGGGCAGCACACCCGCCTCCGCCCCGCACCAACACGCCCGCACCCGGACCACCACGCTGCCCTGCCCCCGCACCAGAACCGGTCACCCCCGCCAAACCCCTGGTGGCCCCGCCCCGCCCCCGCCGGATACCGTGGCCGCATGCCGGACTACCTCGACGACCTCCGCCTCGCCCACGTCCTCGCGGACGCCGCCGACGCCGCCACGATGGACCGTTTCAAGGCCCTCGACCTGAAGGTCGAGACCAAGCCGGACATGACCCCGGTGAGCGAGGCGGACAAGGCCGCCGAGGAACTCATCCGCGGCCACCTCTCCCGCGCCCGCCCCCGCGACGCCGTCCTCGGCGAGGAGTACGGCACCGAGGGCACCGGCCCCCGCCGCTGGGTCATCGACCCGATCGACGGCACCAAGAACTACGTGCGCGGCGTCCCCGTCTGGGCCACCCTCATCGCCCTCATGGAAGCCGGGGAGGGCGGCTACCAGCCCGTCGTCGGCCTCGTCTCCGCCCCGGCCCTCGGCCGCCGCTGGTGGGCCGTGAAGGACCACGGCGCCTTCACCGGCCGCAGCCTGACCTCGGCCTCCCGGCTCCAGGTCTCCCAGGTCTCCGCGCTCTCCGACGCCTCCTTCGCGTACTCCTCGCTCAGCGGCTGGGAGGAGCAGGGCCGGCTGGACGGCTTCCTGGACCTGACCCGCGAGGTGTGGCGCACGCGCGCGTACGGCGACTTCTGGCCGTACATGATGGTCGCCGAGGGCTCGGTCGACCTGTGCGCCGAACCCGAGCTCTCCCTCTGGGACATGGCCGCGAACGCCATCATCGTCACGGAGGCCGGCGGCACCTTCACCGGCCTGGACGGCCGCCCCGGCCCGCACAGCGGCAACGCGGCGGCGTCCAACGGCCGGCTCCACGACGAGCTGCTCGGCTATCTCAACCAGCGCTACTGAACCCGCCCCCGCGCGCCCGCCGACTCACCCCCCGCGCCCCCTTGTTGACCCCTGCTCTGCCTGCCACTCTGAGAGTCCCCCACTTGTGAACTTGTGAATCCATGAACCGACTCATGGATCACCGGCAGGAGGTGGCTCCACCCATGCTCGTCCGCGAAGCCATGAGCACGGTCGTCCTCACCATCGGTCCCGCCCACACCCTGCGCCAGGCCGCCGCGCTGATGTCCGCCCGCCGCGTCGGCGCGGCCGTGGTGTACGACCCCGACGCCGGCGGCATCGGCATCCTCACCGAACGCGACGTCCTCAACTCCCTCGGCCGGGGCCAGGACCCGGACGCCGAACACGCCCACGACCACACCACCACCGACGTCGTGTTCGCCGCGCCGTCCTGGACCCTGGAGGACGCGGCCGGGGCGATGACGCACGGCGGCTTCCGCCACCTCATCGTCCTGGAGCGCGACGAGCCCGTCGGCATCGTCTCGGTCCGCGACATCATCCGCTGCTGGGCGCCGGTACGGCAGCAGCGCGAGGCCCCGGCGGTGATCGCCTGACACTGCCCGCGGAAGGCGGACCCGGACGGCACGACGAAGGGCCGGACCCCCGTCCCCGGGGATCCGGCCCGCCGCTACGACAAGCGGTCCAGTGCTGGACGTCAGCCGCGCAGGGCCTGGACCGCGGCCTCCAGCCGCTTGCCGAAGTCACCGTCGGCCTGACGGAAGTTGTTGATCGCGCGCTCGATGATGTCCTCGCGCGAGACCTTGGAGATGGCGCCGGCCAGGTTGTCGATCAGGCGGCCCTTCTCCTCGTCCGTCATCAGCCGGTAGAGGTTGCCCGCCTGGACGAAGTCGTCGTCCTCGGCGTGCCTCGGGGTCTCGTGGTCGCCGGTGACACCGGAGACCGCGATCGGCTGCCACAGGGCCCTGTCCGTCTGGAACGGGCCGCCGAAGCTGTTGGGCTCGTAGTTCTTCGCGCCCTTGTGGCGGCCGTCGTACAGGTAGCCGTCACGGGAGTTGGTGCGCGCCTCGGTGGCGTGCGGGCGGTTCACCGGCAGGTGGTCGGCGTTGATGCCGACGCGGTAGCGGTGGGCGTCGCCGTAGGCGAAGAGGCGTCCCTGGAGCATCTTGTCCGGGGACGGGCCGATGCCGGGCACGAAGTGCGCCGGGGAGAAGATCGACTGCTCGACCTCGGCGAAGATGTTCTCCGGGTTGCGGTTGAGCTCGAGCTTGCCGAACCAGACGATCGGGTAGTCCGCGTGCGGCCACACCTTGGTGAGGTCGAACGGGTTGAAGCGGTAGTTCGCGGCCTCGGCGACGGGCATGATCTGCACGCCGACGGTCCAGGACGGGTACTCGCCGCGCTCGATGGCCTCGCGCAGGTCGCGCTGGTGGGAGTCGGGGTCCTCACCGGCGAGCTTGTCGGCCTCGGCCTGCGTGAGGCACTTGATGCCCTGGTCGGTCTTGAAGTGGTACTTGACCCAGAAGGCCTCGCCGGCCTCGTTGTTCCACTGGTAGGTGTGCGAGCCGAAGCCGTCCATGTGGCGGTACGAAGCCGGGATGCCGCGGTCGCCGAACAGCCAGGTCACCTGGTGCGTGGACTCGGGCGACAGGCTCCAGAAGTCCCAGACGTTGTCCATCTCGGTCGACCCCGTGTAGGGGTCGCGCTTCTGGGTGTGGATGAAGTCGGGGAACTTGATGGCGTCCCTGATGAAGAACACCGGGGTGTTGTTGCCGACGAGGTCGTAGTTGCCCTCTTCGGTGTAGAACTTCAGCGCGAAACCGCGCGGGTCGCGGACGGCGTCCGCCGCGCCCAGGTTTCCCGCCACGGTCGAGAAGCGGAGGAACGTCTCCGTCTGCTTGCCGACCTCGGAGAGGAACTTCGCCCGGGTGTACTTGGTGACATCGGCGGTGACCGTGAAGGTGCCGTAGGCGCCGGCGCCTCGGGCGTGCACGACGCGCTCCGGGATGCGCTCACGGTTGAAGTGGGCCAGCTTCTCCAGGAGGAGCTGGTCCTGGACGAGCACGGGACCGCCGACACCCGCGGTCTCGCTGTTCTGGTTGTCGGCTACCGGAGCACCGGCTTCGGTAGTGAGCGGTCCCTGAGTCACGTAGGCCTCCTGCGCCAGTCCTGCAAAACCTGTCCCTTGGCTAATGCCGTCCCCGATCCTACAATGGACAATGTCTAAGTCAAGTAAGGCTCCAAAGTCACATTCGTTCGGGACCTGGTCCCCCTGCTGTTAGGCTGGTCTGCATGAGTGACCTACTGGAACGGCTGCGCGGACGCGGATGGCGCATGACCGCGCAGCGACGCGTCGTGGCCGAGGTCCTCGACGGTGAGCACGTCCATCTGACCGCCGACGAGGTACACGCCAGGGCCGTCACCAAGCTGCCGGAGATCTCCCGGGCGACCGTCTACAACACCCTCGGCGAGATGGTCTCGCTCGGTGAGGTGCTGGAGGTCGCGACGGACAAGCGCGCCAAGCGGTACGACCCGAACGCGCACCGGCCGCACCACCATCTGGTCTGCGCGCAGTGCGGCGCGATCCGCGACGTCCACCCGACCGGCAATCCGCTGGCCGACCTCCCCGACACGGAGCGCTTCGGTTTCACGGTCTCCGACGTCGAGGTGACGTACCGCGGCACCTGCCCGAACTGCGCTGCGACGTAACCCCGCTCGCACGACGAGAGCCCCGGCACCGATGGGTGCCGGGGCTCTCGCGTTGCGCCGACGCACTGGCGTCCGCACCGAACGCGTCGAACGCACCGAGGGCCGGAACCTTTTCGGATTCCGGCCCTCGGCCTTCAGTAGCGGGGACAGGATTTGAACCTGCGACCTCTGGGTTATGAGCCCAGCGAGCTACCGAGCTGCTCCACCCCGCGTCGATGAATGGAACACTACGTCAACCCCACGACAAGAAGCAAATCGCTCCCGCCTCGGCCCTAGCCGCGGATCACCGTCTCACATGGCTACGGGCAGTCGTGCCTCCCCCAGAGGGGGCACCCCCAGGGGCGGCACGGGTGGGCGCAGCGGCACCCCGTCAGTGCCGGGCCACGCGGACCCACCCCGCTCAGCACCGGCTCCCGGCCCAGCACAGCGTCACGCCGACAGTTCCTGCCGCAGCGCGTCCCGCAACCGCGCTGCCCGCTCCGCCACCTCCCGCGGCCCCAGCGACACCGCCCGGTCCGCCCACCGCTGCCCCTCGTCCAGCTCCCCCCGCCGCGCACACACCAGCGCGAGCCGCAGCGCCGCCCGTCCGTGCCCGGCGTCCGCCGCCCGGCGCCACCACAGGACGGCCTCGGGCTCGCTGCCCTCCCGGGCCAGCAGCAGCCCCAGATTGAACGCCCCGTTGCGCGAACCGGCCTCGGCCGCCTCCCGGTACCACCGCGCCGCCTCCACCACGTCGCCCCGTGCCGCGGCCAGCATCCCGACGCGCACCTGGGCCCGGCGGTGCCCCTGCGAGGCCGCCCGTTCGTACCACTCCTCGCACTCGGTCTTCTCCTGTGCCGGCTCACCCAGCTCGTGCGCGGGCGCCGGCGGCCGGCGCGCGTCGAGCAGCGTGGCCAGGCGGTACGCGCCCTCCGGGCTGCCGCCCCCCGCCGCGCACCGCAGGAACCGCTCCGCCTCCGGCTCGTCGCCGTCCCGCAGCCGTGCCATCCCGACCTGCAGCGCCGCCTCCGTGTGCCCGGCGGCGGCGGCCCGCTCGTACCAGCGCAGCGCCGCGAGGTCCTCGCCACGTCCGGCGTACAGGATCCCGAGGTTGAAGGCGGCGTCCACGCTGCCCGCCTCGGCGGCCTTGGAGAACCAGGGCTCGGCACCGGCCGCGTCCCCGCCCCGCAGCAGCAGGATCGCCAGCGCGTTCGCGGCCTCGCGGTGTCCGGCGTACGCGGCACGCCGGTACCACTGCTCGGCCTGTGCCGTGCGCCCCTGCTCGGCGCAGAGGAGTCCGAGGTTGTAGGCGCCGTTGTGGTCCCCGGCGTCCAACGCCGCCCGGTACCACCGCTCCGCGGTCTGCGGCTCGCCGCGCTCGGCGTGCAGCGCGCCCAGGGCGTTGGCCGCGTTGCCGTCGCCGTCCTGTGCGGCCCGCAGCCACCACACGGCGGCGCTCTCGGTGTCCCCCGCGTCGCGCAGCAGGAAGCCCAGCGCACAGGCCGCGCGCGCCTCACCGTCCTTGGCGGACGTCAGGTACCAGCGTCCGGCCTCCCTGAGCTCGCCCCGCCTCTCCAGGATCGCCCCGAGGTGCAGCGCGGCCCGCCGGTGTCCGCGCGCGGCGGCCTGCCGGTACCACTGCTCGGCCTCCTCGCTCCCTTCGGCCCGCTCGGCACGGTCGGCCCGCTCGGCACGGTCGGTCACGGAGCGCACGACACCGCCGTCGTCGTCGAGGTCCCGCCCCGCGCGCCGGTCCAGCGTCCGGGCCAGCCGGTACGCGGCCTCCCGGTGCCCCCGCTCGGCCGCGGCCCGCATCCACCGTTCGGCGCCGGCACCGTCGCCTCGGTGCTCCAGCAGGTCGGCGAGCGCGTAGGCGCCCAGCACGTGCCCCTGCTCCGCGGACTGGCGGAGCCAGTACTCGGCGGCGGGCTCGTCCCCGCGCTCGCGGAAGTGCCGCCCCAGCGCGTGGGCGGCCGCACTGGACCCGGCGACGGCGGCGATCCGCCACCATCCGGCGGCCTCGTCGGCGTATCCGCGCTGATGCAGCAGGACACCCAGGTTGTTGGCGGCGGCACGGTCACCGGCGGCGGTGGCGGCACGCAGATGGGACTCGGCTCCGTCGAGATCGCCACGGCGCAGCAGCATGGCCCCGAGGACGCTCATCGCCTCGACGTCGCCGGCCTCGGCGGCGAGCCGTCGGCGGACTTCCTCCACGGCCTCGTCGGCGGCCTCCTGGGCCTCTTCCCCGGCTTCCTCCCGGCCGGACGACTGCACAAAACGCCCCGTCTCGAACAGATTTACCATGTCCCCCATAACGTCCATCGTCGCACCACCCGCAACCCGGTTACACCTGGTATACCGCAGTCATCGAGGTCACTTCAGCGTTTTGTCGACATGCCCACAGGGAGACAAGTCAAACACGGATCGCCCCAACTCCCCCCATCGGCGCGGCCGTCATCCTCATCGGCACATGCGTTCGCACATCACAAAGGCCCGGATCCCTTTCGGGATCCGGGCCTTCGTCGTCGTTCGCACGTAGCTCACGACTTCAGTAGCGGGGACAGGATTTGAACCTGCGACCTCTGGGTTATGAGCCCAGCGAGCTACCGAGCTGCTCCACCCCGCGCCGTTGTGTTCACAACCGTACCACGGCGCGGGATGGGCGTTTGACCAGCTCGGACGGTTCCCGACCCGTTCGGTCAGCCGCTGCCCGACCCGCCGGCGCCGCCGGTCGGGGTCGGACTCGGGCTCGCCTGGCCGTCCTGGCTCTTGCCGTCCTCGGTCTTGCTGTCCCCGGTCTCGTCGGTCTTGTCGGCCTTGCCGTTCTTGTCGCCGCCGCTCCCACCGGCCCGGGCCTGCGCGTCCTCGGCCCGCTGGAGGGCGTCCTCCAGGTCCTTCTGCGCCTTGCCGTACGCCGCCCAGTCGTTCTTCTTGAGGGCTTCCTGGCCGGCTTCGAACGCCTTCCGGGCGTCGTCCAGCGCGTCCTGGACCGTGGGGTTGGTGGACGTCGGCGGTGGTGTCGTGGTGCCGTCACCCTTGTCCGGTGGCTCGGTGGCCGAACCCTTGGCGCCGAAGACCTTGTTCAGGGCCTCGTCGAGCGTGTCCTCGAAGGCGGTGTTGCCGCCGTAGGACACCAACACCTTCCGCAGCAGCGGGTACTTGAGGTCACCACCGCGCACATAGACCGGTTCCACGTAGAGCAGCCCGCCGTCGAGCGGAACCGTCAGCAGGTTGCCGTACTCCACCTCCGAGTCGCCGCCTCTCAGCAGCCTGATGGACTCGGCGATGTCCTGTTCGGAGTTGAACTGGCTCTGGACCTGCTTGGGTCCGTTCACCGTCGTGCTCGTCTGCAGCTTCAGGACTCTGATCTTGCCGTAGTCCTTCGTGCCCGCCTCCGCGTCGACCGCCATGAACGCGCTGAGGTTGTCGCGTCCGATGGGCGTGAAGGTCGTCGTCAGCGAGAACGCCTGCTGCTTCTGGTCGGGCATCTTCATGCTGAGGTAGTACGGCGGCACGGCGTCGCCCGACTTGTTGGTCGGATCGTCCGGCACCTGCCACACCTCGCTGCCGCTGAGGAACGTCGTGGCGTCCTTCACGTGGTAGCGGGTGAGCAGCTCGCGCTGGACCTTGAACAGGTCCTGCGGGTACCGCAGATGGGACATCAGCGCGTCGGAGATCTCGCTCTTGGCCTTGACCGTGTCCGGGAACGCCTTCATCCAGGTCTTCAGGACCGGGTCCTGGGTGTCCCACTGGTACAGCTTGACGTCGCCCGTGTAGGCGTCGACGGTCGCCTTGACCGAGTTGCGGATGTAGTTGACCTGGTTCTGCTGGGCCACCACCGCGCGCGAGTCGTTGCGCGCGGTCAGCGAGTCGGCGGTGGTGTCGCCGAGCGTCGTACGGGAGGCGTACGGGTAGCCGTTCGTCGTCGTGTAGGCGTCCACGATCCACTGGATCCGGCCGTCCACCACCGCCGGATAGGCGTCGCCGTCGATGGTCAGCCACGGGGCGACCGCCTCGACGCGCTCCTTCGGCGTCCGGTTGTAGAGGATCTTCGATCCCTCGCCGATGGCCCCGGAGTAGAGGATCTGCGGCTCGCTGAACGCCACCGCGTACGCGGCGCGGTTGAGGGGGTTGGACAGGTCCACCCCGCCGTCGCCCTTGTAGCTGGTGGTCTTCTCACCGCTGTCGTCGGAGTAGTCGATCTCCTTCTGGGGACCGCCGACGATGGAGTACGTGGTGGTCTTCTCGCCGTAGTAGACCCGCTGCTCGTACGTCCCGAGGTCGCCCTTGGACGGCAGGTCGGACTCGGTGAAGACCGGACGGCCCTCGGAGTCGACCTGGGTGCCCTTGGCGGCGACCACTCCGAAGCCGTGGGTGTAGCGGAAGTGGTTGTTGATCCAGTTCTTCTTCGGGATGCCGGCCAGGTTCAGCTCGCGCAGACCGATGACCGTGTCCTGGTCCTTGCCGTCCTTGGAGTAGCGGTCGACGTCCAGGTTGTTCGGGAACGCGTAGTAGTTCCGCATCTGCTGGAGCTGCTGGAACGTCGGCGAGATGATGTTCGGGTCCATGATCCGGATCGACGCCGTGGCGTCGACGTCGTCACGGAGCCGGGTCTTGTCCTCGGTCTTGCCCGTGCCGGCGTACTCGGTGACCTGGGTGCCCTCGATGTCGTAGGCCTTGCGGGTCGCCTCGAGGTTCTTCTCGACGTACGGCGCCTCCTTGGCCTGCTCGTTGGGCTGCACCTGGAACTTCTGGACCAGCGCCGGGTACAGACCGCCGATGAGGATCGCCGACAGCACCATCAGGCCGAAGCCGATCACGGGCAGCTGCCAGGTGCGCCGCCACAGGGTGGCGAAGAACAGCAGCGCGCAGATGACGGCGATGCAGAACAGGATCGTCTTGGCGGGCAGGTAGGCGTTGGCGTCGACGTACCTCAGCCCCGTCCAGTTGTCGGTCGCCTTGAAGTCGCTGGACTTCACCGCCAGTCCGTACCGGTCGAGCCAGTACGCGACCGCCTTGAGGGCGACGAAGACTCCGATGAGCACCGACAGGTGGCCGGTGGCCGCGGCCGTGGCGCGCGCTCCCGGGCTGGTGACGCGCAGTCCGCCGTAGAGGTAGTGGGTGAGCGCGGCGGCGATCACCGAGATGATCACGGTCGCGAAGCCGAAGCCGAGCAGGAACCGGTACCAGGGCAGGTCGAAGGCGTAGAAGGAGACGTCCAGCTTGAACTGGGGGTCCTTCTGGCCGAAGGACACACCGTTGACCCACATCAGCCACGTCCGCCACTGGCCGGACGCCGACGCGCCGGCGATCAGGCCGACCAGGGCGGTGATGCCGAGCAGCAGCCACTTCTTGTACGGGGCGATGCCCATCCGGTAGCGGTCGAGGTTCTGCTGCTCCATCGACATGGCGCTCAGCGGGGGGCGGAGCCGGTGGGCCAGCCAGATGTTGAGCCCGACGGCGAGCGCCATGAGCAGGCCGAAGACGAAGAACAGACCGATCTTCGTCCCCAGCGTCGTCGTGAACACCGACGAGTAATGGACCGACCGGTACCACAGCCAGTCCGTCCAGAAGCCCGCGAACATGGTGAACGCCATGCCGAGCACGGCGAGGACACCAAGCGTCATCAGCAGGGTGCGGGCACGCCGGGACGGGCGGCCCACTCTGATCCGTGGCCCCGTCGGGCCTCCGCCTCGGTCCGGCATCTGGAAAGCCAAGGTGCGCACCTCGAAGTCGCTGTTGTTCCGTCAGGCCCTCGGGTTCGCGGGCCCCCCGTGCGCCCCCGTGATCGTGGGCCCACACCTATGCAACTTACTCATCGTTTACTCGGTTCCCGATTCGGCCCAGGAACGAGGCAGGATTGTGACCATGTCCAACACCCCCATGGCAGCGAGCCCCCTCACCCGGGCCGTACTCGAGATCGACGAGTACGTCTCCGGCCTCGGCTGGGACCAGCCCGCACGCCTCTTCGCCCTTGTCGACACCGCACGCCTGCGGGCCGACCAGCCCACACTCGCGGACCGGCTCGGTCTGCAGGAGGAGACGGAGAGCTCCGGCCTCACCCCTATCGAGCAGGACGAGATTCCCACGGACCAGCCGCTGGACGAGTTCCTCGGAACCATCGCCTGGCCCGACGCCGTGGTCGGCTGCGCGCTGGCCGTGGAACGCCTGATGCTGCCGCCGTCCGCCGAGGCCCAGGTGCCGGCGGACCTGGACGAGGCGAAGCTGACGCAGTGGGTGGCGGAGCACCCGGACCGCCAGGAGGTCCGCATGACGGTCGCGGTGCTGCGTGACGGCGCCCGCGAGTCGGCCCTGCGGCTGCGGGAGAAGGACTCCGCCACCGAGGTCCTCACGGGTTCCGATCTGGTGCCCGGTCTGGCCCAGGCACTGACGGCGACCTTCGAGGAGTAGTCCCGGGCGGTCCCGGGCGGGGGGCCCCGGCCGCCCCCCCGGGGGGCCCGGGGGGCCCCCGGGGGGGGGGGGGGGGGGCCCGGGGGGGCCCCCCGGCCCCCCCCGGGGGGGCCCGGGGCCCCCGCCCGTTCGGCCGTGCGTCGGCTATCCGGCCGTGCACTTCGGCAGGTCGGCGGTCTTCCCGGAGCGGATGTCGTCGAGGGCGCCGAGGGCGTCGTCGATGGTGTTCACCTTCACGAGGGTGAGCCCGTCCGGGGTGTCGTCGGCGGCGGCCGCGCAGTTGTCGGCGGGCGTCAGGAAGTACCGGGCGCCCTTCTCCCGCGCACCGATGGTCTTCATCCCGATGCCGCCGATCGGACCGACCTTGCCGGCGTCGTCGATCGTCCCGGTGCCGGCGACGAACGTGCCGCCGGTGAGGCTGCCCGGCGTGAGCTTGTCGTAGATGCCGAGCGCGAACATCAGACCGGCGCTGGGCCCGCCGACGTCGGCGAGCTTGATGTCGATGGAGAACGGGAACGTGTGGTCCGTCCCGGCGCTGATCCCGACGACGGCACGCTTCTCGCCGGCGTCGTCGGAGACCGCGGTGGTGATCGTGACCTCCTGGGTCTTCGTGGGCGTCCGGCCCTCCTTCTCCGCGGCGGCCTGCTCCTTGGCGGGCACGATGGTGAAGACGACCTTCTGGCCGGGCTTGTGCTTGGTCACCAGGTCGGCGACGTCACCGGGCTTCTTGACCGTCGTGCCGTCCACCGCCCGGATCACGTCACCGGCGTGCAGCCTGCCCTGGGCCGGAGAGCCCTTGACGACCGTGGAGACGATCACCCAGGACTTCACCGGGATCTTCAGTGCCTTGAGGGCGGCGACCTTGGCGCTCTCCTGGGACTGGCTGAACTCCTCGGCGTTCTCCTGGGTGGCCTGCTCCTCGGTCTTGCCGTCCGGGTAGAGCGTGTCGTGCGGCACCACGCGGCTGTCGTGCGAGAACCACCCGTAGACGGCCTCCACGAGGTTCATCCGGTAGTCGGCTCTGGTGACCCGGACGGTGGTCATGTTCAGATGACCGCTCGCCTCGTACGTCTTGTGTCCGGAGATCTGCAGCACCGGCTCGCCGTCGTGGTCCCCGAGGGTGTTCACCGTCGGCCCCGGCGACATCTCCGAGTAGGGCACGGGGAGGAACACACCCGCGCACAGGAGCGCGATCAGCATCAGGGTGGAGGCGAGCATCGTCGCGGTGCGGCGTGGCATGGGACGACATTACGGGACGCGGCTGTCGGAGCATCGTCAGGGCGGTGCCGTCAGGCTCCGGTGCGGGACTTCTCCATCGCCTCGCGGAAACGGGCATACCCGTCGAGCTCCGGGCCGTCGCTCCGGATCTTGCGCGTCCGATTGGCCCAGCTTCCCCACAGACCCGCGCCGACCGCAGCCACCAGCGGAATCAGCAACCAGGCGAGCGCCGCCATGCCGACCTCCCAACCCCATGAGTTCCGCGACTGACTGATCAGCAGATTAACCGTCTACCGTGACAACGCTCACTCCGGGGGGTCGGTTACGCAACCGGAGTCGCGAGTGTGACAGGAGCGCCGCCAGGTCTGCGGCAGGCGCCCGCCGCCCCTCGACGACGACGCCCTCCCGTCGCCCGACCACCGCCCCGCAACGACGGCGCTACGCGCCGACCCATTCGTCGGTCCCGTCGGAGAACGTCTGGTGCTTCCAGATGGGCACTTCGTGCTTGAGGTCGTCGATGAGCTTCCGGCAGGCGTCGAAGGCCTCGCCCCGGTGCGGGCAGGAGACGGCGACGACCACGGCGAGGTCCCCGACCTCCAGGTCCCCCACACGGTGGACGGCCGCGAGCGCCCGTACGGGGTACTCGGCGACGACCTTCTCGGCGATCCGCCGCATCTCGGCCTCGGCGCTGGGGTGACAGGAGTAGCCGAGCCGGTCGACGTCGGTGCCCCCGTCGTGGTTCCGCACGGTACCGACGAACAGCGCGGTCCCCCCGGCCGCGTCGTCCCCGACGGCCCGGAAGACCTCGTCCACGGAGAGGGGCGTCTCCCGGATGCCGATCAGCTTGACGGGGTCCGGTGCGGCCTGCTCACCCGGGTGGTCGTTCGTGGTTGCCATACGCCCATCGTGCCCCACGCTGCGCACGGCACGGAATAGCGTCATCGCCCGGTACGCGCGCGTACCGCCCTGGAGTCTCCTACAGGACGGTGCCCGTCTCAGATCCGCCGCCGGGCCTTCCGCGCCCGCCGCACCACCGCCGCCGCGCCCAGCAGCGCGACCGTCGCACCCGCGGCCCCGGCCGCCGTCGCGTCCTTGCGCCCGAGGCGCCGCCCGGCGACCGTACGCCGCCCCGCGACCTCCTCCAGCAGCTCGGCGAGGACCTCCTCGTTGGTGTACTTCGGCCGCCACCCGGCGTCGTGCAGCCGGCTGCCGCTCACCACCCAGGGGTACATCGTGTACGCCAGGTCCCCGGCCGGGGAGGGCGTCAGTCCGATCCGGTGCAGGCGGGCCGCGGCGCCCAGGGCGACGGCCGACGGCAGTTCCATCCGCCGGATCCCGCTGAGCTCCTCGACCTCCTCCTGCTCCAGCCAGCCGTCGCACCCGACGGCCAGCTCTCCTTCGGCCTTCTCCAGGACGGCGTACTCGAGAGCACTGCACAGGTCGTCGACGTGGCAGAACTGCCAGGCGGGCCGCGACCCGGCCACCACGAGCAGCCGAGGCGACTCGAAATACCTGGTCAGCGCGGTGTCCATGCCCCCGACCAGCACCGCGGGGCGGACGACGGTCACGTTCAGGCCCGGATGGGCGCGCGGTGCGCGGCGCGCGAGGCGCTCGATCTCCAGCAGGTCCCCGACCCCGGTGGCCTCGGCCGTGGCCCGCAGCTCGGCGTCCTCGGACAGCGGCAGCTCGTTGTCCGGCAGCGCGCCGTAGACCATCGCGGAGGTGCACAGCACGACGCGGTGCACCCCGGCCGCCGCGGCGGCGGTCAGAACGGTCTGCGTCCCCCGGACGTTGTAAGCCGTCCGGGCGGCCGCGTCGGTCTCCAGGTCGAGGTCCAGCGCCAGGTGCACCACGACGTCCGCGCCGCGGAGTTTCTCGGCGATGGCCGGGTCCCGCACGTCCAGGATCTGCCAGCGCGCCTCCGCGCACCCACCGCGCCGCTCGTCGATGGCCACGACCTGTCTGACCTCGTCGGACGCGGCCAGCCGTGCCGTGAGCAGGGAACCGACCCCGGAGGCGGCACCGGTGACCGCGACGACGGGTCCGCGCGCGCCGGGGGCGGAGGAACTGGTTGACTGGTTTCGCGCTGCGCGAACCTGCGGATCTGGGGAACTCACCGGGCGTCTCCAGCGGTTGTCTTCGGTACGGGCGCGAGTGACGCGTACGTACCAGGTGGCATCCATCCTGCCGCAGGCCGTCAGTCGGCGAAGCACCGAGGCCCGAACCGCCGCGGGTGTCTACGCTGGGTGGTGAATGTCGGGCAGCCGTGCCGCCGGAAAGAACCGGTGGCCTTACCAGCCGAGGAACCCCGTGAGTGACACCCCATTCGGATTCGGCCTTCCGCCGGAGGAGCCGGACGACGGCGACGAGGGCAAGAAGAAGGACCAGCAGAGCGGCGGTGGTCAGGGACCGGCCAACCCGTTCGGTTTCGGGATGACCGGAGCCGGAGGCTTTGGCGGCCCTGGTGCGGACAACCCGTTCGCTGCCATGTTCGGCTCCATGAACCCCACCGATCTGGGCGCCGCGTTCCAGCAGCTCGGCCAGATGCTCTCCTACGAGGGCGGCCCGGTGAACTGGGACATGGCCAAGCAGATCGCCCGCCAGACGGTCGCCCAGGGCACCCCGGACGGCACGAAGGACGCGAGCGTCGGCCCCGCCGAGCGCAGCGCCGTCCAGGAGGCCGTCCGCCTGGCCGACCTGTGGCTGGACGACGCGACCGCCCTGCCCTCCGGCGCGGCCTCCGCGGTGGCCTGGAGCCGCGCGGAGTGGGTCGAGGCGACCCTGCCCGCCTGGCGTGAACTCGTCGACCCGGTCGCCGAGCGCGTCGGCACCGCCATGGGCGACGTGCTGCCGGAGGAGATGCAGGCCATGGCCGGCCCGCTGATCGGCATGATGCGGTCCATGGGCGGCGCCATGTTCGGCACCCAGATCGGGCAGGCCGTCGGCGTGCTCGCCGGCGAGGTCGTCGGCTCGACCGACGTGGGCCTGCCGCTCGGTCCGGCCGGCAAGGCCGCGCTGCTGCCGGTGAACGTCGAGGCGTTCGGCAAGGACCTGGGCGTCCCCCAGGAGGAGGTGCGGCTGTACCTCGCCCTGCGCGAGGCCGCCCACCAGCGCCTGTTCGCGCACGTGCCGTGGCTGCGCTCGCACCTGTTCGGCGCGGTCGACGGCTACGCCCGCGGGATCAAGGTGGACACGGCCAAGCTCGAGGACGTGGTCGGCCAGTTCGACCCGCAGAACCCCGAGCAGCTGCAGGAGGCGCTCCAGCAGGGCATGTTCCAGCCGGAGGACACCCCGGAGCAGAAGGCCGCCCTGGCCCGTCTGGAGACGGCTCTGGCGCTCGTCGAGGGCTGGGTGGACGCGGTGGTGCACGCCGCCGCCAAGCCGCGCCTGTCCTCCGCGGACGCGCTGCGCGAGACGCTGCGCCGCCGTCGCGCCTCGGGCGGTCCGGCGGAGCAGACGTTCGCCACGCTGATCGGCCTGGAGCTGCGCCCGCGCCGTCTGCGGGACGCCTCGCGCCTGTGGGCGTCCGTGACGGACGCGCGCGGTGTGGACGGGCGGGACGCCCTGTGGGCCCACCCGGACATGCTGCCGACGGCCACCGACCTGGACGACCCGGACGGTTTCGTGCACCGCGAGCAGATGGACTTCTCCGAGCTGGACAAGATGCTCGGCGAGGCGGCGGGCAAGCCCGACCTGAAGAAGAAGGACGAGAAGGGCCCGGACGAGGCCGACGGCAAGGACGGCGAGGACGGCAGCAAGGGCGACGGCGCCGAGTGAGCCTCCACGACGACGCGGTCCTGGTCCTCAAGGGCCACGAGGGCCAGGACGAGCTGCGTCAGGTCTACCTGGACCATCTCGCCGCGCATCCGGACGGCATGTGGAAGGCCTGCGCGGACGGGCACATCACGGCGAGCGCCCTGGTGATCGACCCGTCGCGCGAGCGGGTGCTGCTGACCCTGCACAGGAAGCTGCGCATGTGGCTGCAGATGGGCGGCCACTGCGAGCCGGCCGACGCGACGCTGGCGCGCGCCGCCCTGCGCGAGGGCACGGAGGAGTCGGGCATCGCCGGACTGGTCCTGCTGCCCGGCGGTCCCGTGCGGCTGGACCGACACCACACGCCCTGCGCCTGGCACCTGGACGTCCAGTACGCGGCGGTGGCTCCCGAGGGAGCCGTGGAGGCGATCAGCGACGAGTCCCTCGACCTGCGCTGGTTCCCGTACGGCGAGGTCGCGGACGTGGCCGACGAGTCGGTCGTACGCCTGGTGGAGGCGACGCGAGCGAGGCTGTGACCGGACGCGTGTCCGGGAACGGGTGAGGGGCGACCGCCAGGGCGGTCGCCCCTCACCCGTGCGCCGTTCGCCGCTCAGCTCCAGACGTTGCCCTGGTTCTGGCCACGGGCGCCCTGCTGCCCCATGCCGTACTGCGCGGCCAGACCCGACCCGATCTGGGCGTTCTGCGGCGGCAGCAGCTCGCTGGGCTGCACGAGCGCGAAGCCGCTGCCCATGAAACTGAGCTCCCAGCCCTCGCCGGTGTTGCCGCGGCGCCGCCACACCCCGGAGGAGTGCGTCTGGGCCTGCATCTGCACGCGCAGACCGGTGGACCAGGCGACGATCGCGTCGGCGTCGCAGTTGACGTACTTGTCGGGCGTCACCTGCATCAGCAGCGGGGCGCCCGAGGTCATCAGGGCGACCCTGCCGCGGCCGGTGATGTTGAGCTGGTACTTCCCCGACCCGGAGATGCCGTACAGGCTGTCGACGGCGATGACCTCGTGGTGCAGGGAGGAGTCCATGGCCAGGACGTAGCTGCTGTCCACGGTGAGACCGTCCTGCTCGACCTCCAGCACGTGGATGTACTGGGCGAGGTTGGCGAAGTAGACGGTGCCCTGCCCGTGGCAGCGCATCAGGTCCAGACCCTCACCGGTGTGCGCACGCGCGCGGGACTGGCTGCTGCCCTGGTACTCGGCGTCGAACTCGACGAGGCCCTGGTAGGCGACCATCGTGCCCTTGCGGGCGAGCACGTCGTCGTGACCCTCCAGGACGACGCGGAGCATGTGCTTGTTCTGCAGGCTCCAGCGTTCCTGGGTCTGCTGGTCGTTGTAGGCGAAAAGCGGGCTCTGCATGATGTTCTGGCTCCCCCTCAGCCCCGGATCCGCAGGCGGTCGGTGCTGTCCTCGCTGGGCTGGACGACGACGATGCCCTGACCGGAGAAGGCCATCTGGAAGGCCTCGCCGCTGCCGCGGCCGATCAGCGACTGCGCCTTGAAACTGCGCTTGCCCTTCACCTTGAGGTTCGGGGACCAGGCGACGAGCGCGTCCGGGTCGACGTACGTCTCGTCCTCGCCGCCGCCGCAGTCGACGACGATCGGCTTGCCCCGGGAGGTCAGCGCGACCCAGCCCTGTCCGGAGATCCTGGTGTTCCACAGGCCCTGGCCGGCGAACTTCGCCAGCCCCTTGACCCGCTCGACGCCCCAGGTGAGGTGGGCGTCGAAGGCGAGCAGGTTGGTGGCGTTGACGCTGATCCCGTCGCCGTTGAGGTTGATCACGACGACGTTGGCGCCGTAGTCCGCGAGGTAGAGCAGGCCGTCGCCGGAGCACTTCATCAGGGGCGCGCCCTCGCCGGTGGCCCAGTCGCGGGCGATCTGGCGCACGGCCGGCGGGTTGGGCTCGTACTGGACGAAGCCCTCGTAGGCGACCATCGAGCCCACGCGCGCGAGGAGGTCGTTCCCGGTCTGCATGGCGACCTTCAGCATGTGGTTGCCGTGGTTCTCCATGCGGGCGGCGACCGGTGCGGGGGCGTAGCCCGCGAGCGGCTGGTTCATGTCGGGCTCTCCCTCAGATCTCGTACGGCTGGACGACGACGAAGTTGCCGGGCGCGGCCCGGAACTGCAGGTTGACGCTCTCGCCCGTGTCGCCCGCGTAGGCGTTGCGGCGCATCCGCACCTGGCTGGAGACGACGACCTGGGCGGCGGCCGACCAGGCGACCACGGCGTTGCAGTCGGCGAACGTCGTGGGCGTGACCGGCAGCACCACGGGGACGCCGTGGGTCTTGACGACGATCGTGCCGGTGCCCTGGAACTGCATCGTGAACAGCGCGCCGCCGGGGATGCCGTGTCCCTCGATGCGGCGGACCTCGTACTGGAGACTCTCGTCGAAGGCGAGGACGTTCTCGGCGGAGACGCAGACGGCGTCGCCCTGGAGTTCGATGGGGTGCAGCATCGCGGAGTTGTCGGCGAGGAACACCTGCCCCTTGCCTGAGCAGCGCATCAGCTGCATCTCCTGGCCGGTCGCGTTGCCCACGACCCGGCCGGCGAATCCGGCGCCCTTGTAGCTGAAGTCGACCTTGCCCTGGTAGAGCACCATGCTGCCCTGCCGGGCCAGGACGGGCTGCCCGTCGGCGTCGAGGTCGACGCGGACCAGCTTCTTGTTCTGCTGGGTCCAGCGCTGCCCGGTCGCCGTCTCGCGGAACTGCTGGAGCGCGGCGGCCACACCGGCGCCCTGCGGGGCACTGCCCTGGGGCATGGCCTGCGGGGCGCCGTAGGGCGCCTGCTGCCCGTAGCCCGGGGGCGGGGTCGGCTGCCCGTAGCCCGGGGGCGGGGTCGGCTGGCCGTAACCGGGGGGCGGGGCCTGGGACGCCTGGGGCTGGCCGTAGCCGGGGGGCGGCGGGGCGGTCTGGCCGGGGACCTGGCCGTACGGCTGCTGCTGACCGGGCTGGCCGTAGGGCGCCGGAGCCGGGGCCGGGGGCTGCACCGGGGAAGCGCCGGGCGGGCTGTGCAGGGGCGCGACGATGGTCGGCGCGGCGTGCACGTCGGGCGCGGGCGCCGGGGGCGGCGTGGTTCCGGACGACGGTGCGAATCCCTGGGGGGCGGGCTGCGGGGTGGGCGGTGCGGGCTGCGGCGCGGGAGCCGGGGCAGGCGCCGGAGCCGGGGCCGGGGCGCCGAAGGCCGGGGGTGCCGATGCCTGGGCGGGCGGGGCGAAGCCCGGGGCGGCACCGGCCTGCGACTGCTGCGCCTGCTGCGGCGCGGGAGCCTCGTCCTCGGCCACCTCGCCGCCGAAGTTCCTCAGCAGCGCCTCGAGCCCGCCGTCGAAGCCCTGCCCGACGGCGGCGAAGCGCCACACGTCCTTCAGATAGAAGTCGCCCAGCATCACCGCGCGCTCGGTGGAGAACTCCGACCCGCTGAACGGATACCGGGCCACCTCCTCACCGCCCGCGACGATCCGGATGTATCCGGGGCCGATCTGCGACATCTGTCCGGCGCCGTCGATCGTCGCCGTGAAGGACAGCTTCTTGATCTGCGGCGGAATCCTGTCCAGGGTGACCCGGAAGGACTCCGTGTCACCCGCCTGCGCACCCAGGAGCTGGATGGACTCCTCGGGGGTCTTCGGCTGGTTGAAGAACACGAAGTACCGGTCGTCGGAGAGCCGCTCGTCGGCGTCGAGTCCGAAGCAGCTGATGTCGAAGGTCAGTCCGGGGCCGGAGATCTGCACGCCTACGTACAGATCCGTGCCCGCGGTGAGGTCACTGATCCTGGCCTTGTGGCCGCGTTGGAATTCCCTGGCCATGCGTTACGACCGTCCCCCATCCGAATGTGAGTGCGTCGCGTCAGGCTAACGGCAAACCCGGACACCGGACGATGCCGGTACGGACCCGGTACAGAACCCGCACCAGCCCGTACCGGGCGCCTTCCTGGGCCGTCTCACTCGCTTCTGGCGCCGGGCACGTGCGGCAGCCGGCCGGCGGCGACCACACCTTCGAGGTATCCCCGGGCCCGCTCGGTCCGCGGGTACGCCTCCAGCAACCGCCAGAAACGGGGCCCGTGCCCGGGGACGAGCAGATGAGCCAGTTCGTGGAGGAGCACGTAGTCGACGACGTACTCGGGCATGCCCTGGAGACGGTGCGACAGGCGGATGCTGCCCTCGGCCGGGGTGCACGAGCCCCAGCGCGTGTTCTGGTTGGTGACCCAGCGGACCGAGGCGGGCCGCGCCCGGCCCTCGAAGTACTGGGCCGACAGCCGCTGGGCGCGCTCGGCCAGCTCGGTGTCGCCGAGAACCCGTTTGCTCTCCTGGGCGGCCAGCTTGTCCAGCATGACGCTCACCCAGCGTCGTTCCTCCGCCTCGGACATCCGGGCGGGGATGAGCACGACGGTGCGATCGCCCTCGCGGTACGCGGAGACCGTCCGGCGTCGACGGGTGCTCCTGCGAACCTCGATCGCGCTCGCCCCCGTGCCGCTCGGCGGCGGATTCGCCGGGGTGCGCTGGGGCACTCCGGCGCGGTGCAGTGGGTCGGCGGACACGCCCCGACGTTACCCGCTGCACACGGGGAAGTCCCGGCTCCGGGACGGTCCCGCGCCGATCCGCACGACGGCTCGCATGACAACCCGTACGACAGCTCGCACGACGAGCTTGTACGACGAACACCCACCGCCTGTGGACAACTTTCGACGCCCCGCGGCGGATCCGGGCATGCTGGCACTCGTCGGCGGACGTGTGACCGAACGCACAGCCACCACGCGGCCGGTCACCGTCGACACACAGGGACGTTTCGCGGACTTGCAGGGACTTGTCAGGGCTTACGAGGACTTGCGGCGACTTACGGTGACACACGGGGGTTCTGTCATGCATCCGATGGTGAAGCCCGCGCTCAGGCGCGGCTGGCGCGATCTCAACACCGTGCAGTTCGGCATGACGCCGGCGCACGCGTTGACGCTCCGCCCGGTGGACACGGCGACGGGCAGTTTCCTCGAACTGCTCAACGGCACCCGCGGGCCGGCGCTGCTGCGCGAGGAGGGGCGCCGCATGGATCTGCCGGACGGCCATGTCGACCGACTGGTGGAGCGGCTGGCGGGGACCGGACTCCTCGACGACTCCCGGGGCGGCGGGCCGGCCGCCGACGCCCTGCGGGAGAAGAAGGAGGTCCTCGACCGGTTGCGCCCCGACCTCGCGTCCCTGTCCCTGACGACCTCCCGGCCGGGGGACGCGATCCGGCACCTGGCCGCCCGGCGCGCGATGCGCGTGCGAGTGCGGGGCGCGGGCCGGGTGGGCGCCGTGCTGGCCTGTCTGCTGTCGGGGGCCGGCGTCGGCGAGGTCGACGTGCGGGACATCGGTCGCGTCGAGCCGTGGGACGTCGCCCCGGGCGGGCTGCCCACCGAGGCCGTCGGCGACCGCCGGGACGAGGCGTCCCGGCGGGCCGTGCGCCGGACCGCCCCGGACCGGCAGCCGCGCCGCGCCCCCACGTCCCCGCCCGAGGACGGCGACCCGGGCTTCTCCCTGGTGGTCCTCGCCCCGCGCGATGACGTCGCGACACACGCGCCCGACCCGGCCCACGCCGACTCCCTCATGGCATCGGGCACACCCCACCTGTACGCCGGGGTCGTGGAGGGGACAGGCGTCGTCGGCCCCCTCGTCCTGCCCGGCGAGACGGGCTGTGCCGGCTGCCTGCACGCGGACCGCACCGACCGCGACCCGGCCTGGCCGCGGCTGGTCGCACAGTGGCGCTCCGGCCGGCAGCGCCAGGTGCCGGCCTGCGACCTGACGCTGGCCACGACCGTCGCCGGGCTGGCGGCGGCCCACGCCCTCGCCTTCCTCGACGGGCGGACACCGTCCAGTGCCGACGTACGCTGGGAGGTCTCGCTGCCCGCTCTGCGGTGGCGCACGAGGCCGGTCCGGCCGCATCCCGCGTGCTCGTGCGGAGCCGTCGGCAAAGGTAAGCAGGAACACACCCCCGGGAACGGGGACCGGCGCGCGACAATGGCTGGGCAATGGCCGTCAGCCGAAGAACGCCGTGAGGCGGTAGCGGCGCGGCCGGCTGGGACTTGGAGGGCGCATGTCTGATCTTCCGCGGAAAGCGGTCACCCGGACCGCCAAGCTCGCCGCGCTCCCGCTCGGCTTCGCCGGGCGGGCGACCTGGGGACTCGGCAAGCGGATCGTGGGCGAGTCCGCGGAGATCGTCGGCCAGCAGCTCCAGCAGCGCACGGCGGAGCAGCTGTTCAAGGTGCTCGGCGAGCTGAAGGGCGGCGCGATGAAGTTCGGGCAGGCCCTGTCCGTCTTCGAGTCGGCGTTGCCGGAGGAGGTCGCCGGTCCCTATCGGGCGGCGCTGACCAAGCTCCAGGAGGCCGCTCCCCCGATGCCGACGCGCACGGTGCACGCCGTGCTCACGGAGCGGCTCGGTGAGGACTGGCACGACCTGTTCCTGGAGTTCGAGGACAAGCCCGCAGCGGCGGCCTCGATCGGCCAGGTGCACCGGGCGGTGTGGCACGACGGCCGCGAGGTGGCCGTCAAGGTGCAGTACCCGGGCGCCGGCGAGGCCCTGCTGTCCGATCTGAACCAGCTCAGCCGCTTCGCCCGCCTCCTCGGCCCGCTCGTGCCCGGCATGGACATCAAGCCGCTGATCACGGAGTTGAAGGACCGGGTCTCGGAGGAGCTGGACTACGACCTGGAGGCGCAGGCACAGCGTGCCCACGCCGAGGAGTTCGCGGGCGATCCGGACATCGTGGTACCGGACGTGGTCCACGAGCGCGAGCAGGTCCTGATCACCGAGTGGATCGACGGCATCCCCATGTCGGAGGTCATCGCGGACGGCACACCGGAGCAGCGGAACCGGGCCGGCCAGCTCCTGGCCCACTTCCTGTTCTCCGGTCCGGCCCGCACCGGCCTCCTGCACGCCGACCCGCATCCGGGGAACTTCCGGCTGCTGCCCGGCGGGCCGGAGGGCGAGGACGACTGGCGGCTGGGTGTTCTGGACTTCGGCACGGTCGACCGTCTCCCGGGCGGACTGCCGGAGCCCATCGGCGAGGCGCTGCGCATGACGCTGGACGGCGAGGCGGAGGCCGTCTACGAGATGCTCTGCGCGGAGGGCTTCGTCAAGGAGTCGATAGAGCTGGAGCCCGGCGCCGTCCTCGACTACCTCCTGCCGATCATCGAGCCGGCCCGGGTGGACGAGTTCACCTTCACCCGCGGTTGGATGCGGAGCCAGGCCGCCAGGATCGCCGACCCCCGCTCCCCCGCGTACCAGCTGGCCAAGCAGCTCAATCTGCCCCCGGCCTATCTCCTGATCCACCGAGTGACGTTGAGCACCATAGGGGTGCTGTGCCAGCTCGGTGCGACGGTGCGATTGCGTGACGAGCTGGAGGAGTGGCTGGCGGGCTTCGTCCCGGAAGACAGCGCCGAGAACGGCAACGAGACCGACACCGACAGCAAGGCCGGCGCCGAGGACCACGAGGCCGACGACCACGAGAACGAGGTGGCGGCGGCCGCCGAGGCGTGAGCCGCCGGGGCTGAACGCGCCGTGGGGGCCGGTCCGTTCGGACGGACCGGCCCCCACGGGGAAGGCTTCGCCTCCTGGCCGGAGGCCACCGCTTCGGGTGTGGTCGGTTACTGCATGACCGCCATGGCGAGCGCGCGCCGGGCGCGCATCGAGGCGCGCTCGGCCCGGCGCTGCATCCGGCGGGCGGTCGCCAGGCGCACGGCCCGGCGTTCCCGCTCGGCCTCATGCAGGCGCTCGTGCATATGCGCACGAGCCAGGGCTTCTGGGATGAGTTGCATCTCGCGGGTCCTGTTCTGACGCGAGTCCTTCGCGTCGCTGGTGGTGAAGTCTTCAGGCGCGGTGCCTGCGATCTCGTCGGTGGACGGCTTCATCGGGTCCTGCTTCTTGGGGTCGTGCGTGAGGGGGCGGTCGATCGTTCCGGTGATGTTCATGCTGTGACCGGGTTCTTGCGCGGGCGGCCACGGGGCCGCTTCCGGGCGACGACGACACCCTGGACGAACAGCTCGCCACCCCAGACGCCCCAGGGCTCACGCCGCTCCTTGGCACCGGCGAGGCAGGCCTCGACCAGCGGGCAGGTACGGCAGAGGGACTTGGCGTACTCGACGTCCGCCGGCGACTCCGCGAAGAAGACCTCCGGGTCGTAGGAACGGCAGGGGACGGGCACGCCGAGGTTCTCGATGGCGTCGTCGAGCGCGGTGAGCGCGGTGAGCGGGGTCAAGGCGGGGTCCTCCGTGAGGCCGGACTTGGGGATCGTGTCGGAAGGCGGTACGGACGGGGCGTGCGCTTCGAGTTGCACGGTTGGTCTTCCTCGTCTGGTCGTTCCGGCCGGTCGGCCGGGTGCGGCTTGGTACCAGGTTCTTTTCTTGTCCCGAGGCTCCTTCGCGCTGTCGCCCACGATCGTGGGCAAACAGAAGGGCCGCGGATCCCGGATGGGGTTCCGCGGCCCTGAAGGCGCCGGCCTGATCGAAATCAGGCTGGATCACTCCAGGGTTCTGGCCCACGGAAGGCCCACATCAGGGGGTGGTGCGTCGTCTGCTTCCGGAATCCGGCACCGGTCGCCGTAAAGGCATAGGCCTGAGCCTGCGCCACTACTGCCGCTTCCAGTGCCTCGGTCGGTCGCTCATCGCGCTCACGGACAGGAAGGCCCGCGGGAACGACGGAGACGGACGCCGGACGCGCGGCACGAATGCCGGACAGACCGGTGCCCGGGTTGGAAACACCGAGCATGCGCAGGGAGGCGGCCGAGCGATCGGTCAGTTTGGCGGTGGTACCGGCGGTGGTGCTGATGTTGATGCTGATCACTGGAATCGCCTCCTCTCGGCGTCTCGGGGGACCGGTGCGAACGGTCCACGGATATGCAAGTACAACACGGCTGCAGGGCCTTCGGGAAGGCCGCTGTTCCCCGTGACCAAGAACCTATGGGGATTCCCGGGGCATGCGCAAACTATTTTTCCGACGAGTTGGGATCAGTCCCCGGCGTCAAGCCCGGCAACGTCCCGGCCTGCGCAGATGGCCAGAACGTCGGCTCCGTAGCGGTTGAACTTGCGTGCCCCGACCCCCGGGATCCTCGCCAGCTCGTGTTCGTCCTGTGGCACCGACTCGGCGATCGCCATCAGTGTCTTGTCGGTGAAGACGCAGAACGCGGGCTGCCCGCTGCGCCCCGCCTGGACCGCCCGCCACTCGCGCAGCCGCTCGTAGACGCCCTCGTCCATGTCGGACGGACAGTCCTCGCAGCGCATCAGCTTCATCTCACCGGCCTCGGTGAGCGTGCGGCCGCAGACCCGGCAGCGGGCCGGGGTCCGCTGAGTGCGCCGCGGTGCGACGACCGTGGTGCCGCGCCCGAAGCCACGCTCCACACCGCCCTGACCGCCGGCGGACGCACGTGCGCCGGCCGGGGCCGAACCGGGGCGCAGCCCCTTGAGGAAGCGGCTGGGACGACGGCTCGGGCGGCCGCCGGGCGAGCGGGCGAGCGCCCAGGAGAGGTGCAGGCGTTCGCGGGCGCGGGTGACGCCGACGTAGAGGAGGCGGCGTTCCTCCTCGATCTGCTCGTCGGTCTTTGCGTAGGTGATCGGCATCATGCCCTCGGCGACGCCCACCAGGAAGACGACGTCCCACTCCAGGCCCTTGGCCGAGTGCAGCGAGGCGAGGGTGACGCCCTGCACGGTCGGAGGATGCTGGGCGCCCGCCCGCTCGTCCAGTTCCGCGACGAGGTCGCCCAGGGTGGCACCCGGCAGGGCGGCGGCGAAGTCCTGGGCGAGGGAGACCAGGGCGGCCAGCGACTCCCAGCGCTCCCGGACGGCACCGGACCCCGCCGGGGGCTGCGGTGTCCAGCCCTCCCCCGACAGCACCGCCCGCGTCTGGGACGGCAGGTCGACGGCGTCGTCGAGGAGGTGGTCGTTGCCGCCGAAGCGCGCGGCGGCCCGCAGGGCGCTGACGGCCTTGCGCACCTCGGGACGGTCGAAGAAGCGTTCCGCACCGCGCAGCTGGTAGGGGACGCCGGCGTCGGCGAGGGCCTGTTCGTAGGTCTCGGACTGGGAGTTCGTACGGAACAGGACCGCGATCTCGGCGGCGGGGACGCCCGAGTCGATGAGTTCGCGGATGCGGCGGGCGGCTCCCTCGGCCTCGGCCGGTTCGTCGGTGTACTCGGTGTAGACGGGCTCGGGGCCCGCGGGACGCTGGGACACCAGCTCCAGGCGGTGGTCGGCGGCCCGGCCGCGGGCCTGGGAGAGCAGACCGTTGGCGAGGTGGACGACCTGGGGGGTGGAACGGTAGTCGCGGACCAGCTTGACGACGGTGGCGCCGGGGTGCCGGACGCGGAAGTCGAGCAGATGGTCGGGGGTTGCTCCCGTGAACGAGTAGATCGTCTGACTGGCGTCGCCGACCACGCACACGTCGTCGCGGTCGCCGAGCCACAGCTCCAGCAGACGCTGCTGGAGGGGACTGACGTCCTGGTACTCGTCGACCACGAAGTGCTGGTACTGGGTGCGGACCTGCTCGGCGACGTCGGGCCGGTCCTGGAGGACGCCCACCGTCAGCAGCAGCACGTCCTCGAAGTCGATGACGCCGCGCCCCCGCTTGAGGTCCTCGTAGGCGGAGTACAGCTGGGCGATCTCCGCGGCGTCGCGGGGCGTCTCGCGGCCGGCCTTGGCCGCGGCGGGGGCGTAGTCGGCGGGGACGGTCTGGGTGACCTTGGCCCACTCGATCTCGGCGGTGACGTCGCGCAGCTCGCCCCGGTCGAGACGGAGGTGACAGACGGCGGCCGCGTCGGCGACGAGCTGGATCTTGCGGTCGACGAGCCGGGGCAGGGAACCACCGATCGCTTTCGGCCAGAAGTACTGGAGCTGGCGCAGGGCCGCGGAGTGGAAGGTGCGGGCCTGGACGCCGGCCGCGCCGAGCTGGCGCAGCCGCCCGCGCATCTCTCCGGCCGCCCGGTTGGTGAAGGTGACGGCGAGCACGCTGGAGGGCTGGAGGATCCCGGCGCGCACCCCGTAGGCGATGCGGTGGGTGATCGCCCGGGTCTTGCCCGTCCCCGCGCCGGCCAGGACGCACACCGGCCCGCGCAGGGCGGTGGCCACCTCGCGCTGCTCGGGGTCGAGCCCCTCGAGCACTGCGTCGGCCGAGTCCGGTACCTGCGGGAAAAGGGTGGAGTGCGTTGCTGCTGTCACACCGCCATGCTGCCAGGTCGTGGGAGACCGGTGCGTCGGGTTGTCCACAGGTGCGCGCCGACAGTCGTACTGATGCGACAAGCGTCACGCGCCGGGAATGGTGGCGCCGCCACGGACGTTCTCCTCCTGCGACCTCATCCCCGAGCCGCCGAAGGAGCACGAGAGACATGCCGGGCACTGTGACGATGTACAGCACCACGTGGTGCGGCTACTGCCGTCGGCTGAAGAGCCAGATGGACCGCGAGGGCATCGCGTACACCGAGATCAACATCGAGCAGGACCCGGATTCCGCCGCGTTCGTGGAGAAGGCGAACGGCGGAAACCAGACGGTTCCGACCGTGCTCTTCCCCGACGGCTCGACGCTGACGAACCCGTCGCTGGCGCAGGTGAAGCAGAAGATCGGCGCCTGAGCGGCTCGGCACATGACGAAGGGGCGGCTCCCGTGCGGGAGCCGCCCCTTCGTCATGTGCCGTCTCAGACGAGGCCGCGGGTCGGCAGCGGCTTGCCGTACCAGAGCTCGATCAGGCGGGCCGCGATCGAGATGCCGTAGGGCGGGAGCACCTCGCCGGACTCGAAGGCGGCGCCCAGTTCGTCGCGGGAGAACCAGCGGGCCTCGTGGATCTCGTCGCCGTCGACGTCGATCTCCGTCGAGGTGGCGCGGGCCATGAAGCCCAGCATGAGGCTGGACGGGAAGGGCCAGGGCTGGCTGGCGACGTACTCGACGGGACCGACGACGATGCCGGCCTCCTCGAAGACCTCGCGGCGCACCGACTGCTCGATGGACTCCCCGGGCTCCACGAAACCGGCGAGCGTCGAGAAGCGGCCCTCGGGCCAGTGGACCTGGCGGCCGAGCAGGATGCGGTCGTCCGCGTCGGTGACGGCCATGATCACGGCGGGGTCGGTACGCGGGTAGTGCTCGGCGCCGCAGGCGGGGCAGCGGCGGATGTGGCCGGCCGCGGCGATGACGGTGCGCTCGCCGCAGCGGGAGCAGAACCGGTGCAGACGCTGCCAGTTCTCCAGGGCGACCGCGTGGGTCATCAGGCCCGCGTCGCGGGGCGACAGGAGCAGGCCGGCCTCGCGCAGCCCCGCCGGGCGCGCGGACTGGTCCATGCGGCCGGGCAGGGAGTCCTTCTGGAGGGCGAAGTAGCTGACGCCGTCCTCGTCGGTGCCCAGGAAGTACCGGTGCGCCTCGGTGAGCGGGGCCTCGAAGGAGGGGGTCATGACGAGTTCGGTGCGCCCGTCGGGCGTCTCGTCGATGAGGACCTGGCCGCCGGAGACCACGAAGCAGCGCGTCGAGGGGTGGCTCCAGGCCGCCGCGAGCCAGGCCTCGTCGAGCCGGTGGTGGGCGGCTCGGTCGATGCCGCTGGGGGCGGTGAGCGAGATGGGACGGTCGGCGGTGTGGTCGGTCCAGGTGGTCACGGGTGCTTCCAACTCCCCCGGTGAGCGGTTGGTGGTTCGGCGGGTGGTTCGGCGGGCGTACGGCGGGTGCGACCCGGGTCCGGGAGGGATCGGCGGTGCGGGGCGGCCCTTTCGGTGTGCCGCGCACGCGATGCCGGACCGGGCCGGGCGGGGGTTCAGGGTGCGTGGCGCCAGTGTTCCGCCAGGTCGCCCCACAGGTGGGCGGAGGTTTCGACGCCCTTGAGGAGCAGGTCGAGCTCGACCTTCTCGTCGGGGGCGTGCCAGCCGTCGGACGGGACGGAGATGCCGAGGAAGAGCACCGGTGCGCCGAGGACCTCCTGGAGGTCGGCGGCCGGTCCGGAGCCGCCTTCGCGGGTGAAGCGGACCGGTTTCCCGAAGGCCCGGCCCATGGCGCGGACCACGGACTGCAGTGCCGGGTGGTCCAGCGGTGTCAGGCACGGGCGCGTGGCCGACCCGAAGGTGATCTCGCAGCGGATGCCGTCCGGTACCTGCTCGGCCGCCCAGGCGCGGACGGCCTTCTCCACGCGGTCGGGGTCCTGTCCCGCGACCAGGCGGAAGGAGAGCTTCACCAGGGCGGAGGACGGGATGATCGTCTTGCTGCCGGGGCCCTGATAGCCGCCGCCGATGCCGTTGACCTCGGCGGTGGGGCGGGCCCAGATGCGTTCCAGGGTGGTGTGGCCGGCCTCGCCGTGGACGGCGTACGACTTGGCCGTGCGCAGCCACCGCTCCTCGTCGAAGGGCAGCTCGGCGAAGAGGTCGCGTTCGCGGTCGGTGAGTTCGATCACGCCGTCGTAGAAGCCGGGGACCGCCACGCGCGCGTGCTCGTCGTGCAGGGCGGCGACCAGGCGGGCGGCGGCCGTGGCCGGGTTGGGGACCGCGCCGCCGAAGGAGCCGGAGTGGATGTCCTGATCGGGTCCGTGCAGCCGGATCTCGCACTCGGCGAGGCCGCGCATGCCGGTGCACACCGTGGGGGTGTCCTCGGACCACATGCCGGTGTCGGAGACGATCACCGCGTCGGCGGCGAGGCGCTCGGCGTGCTCCTCGACGAGGGCGCGGAAGTGCGGGGAGCCGGACTCCTCCTCGCCCTCGATCAGCAGCTTGAGGTTCACCGCCGGCGCGGTGCGGCCGGTGGCGGCGAGGTGGGCGCGGACGCCGAGTGTGTGGAAGAACACCTGTCCCTTGTCGTCGGCCGCCCCGCGCGCGTAGAGGCGGTCGTCACGGACGACGGGTTCGAAGGGGTCGCTGTGCCAGCCGTCCTCGCGGGCCGCCGGCTGCACGTCGTGGTGGCCGTAGACGAGGACCGTCGGTGCCGCGGGGTCGCCGGAGGGCCACTCGGCGAAGACGGCCGGGGCGCCCGCGGTGGGCCAGATCTCGGCGGTCGGGAAGCCGGTCTCCTTCAGCTTGGCGGCGAGCCAGTCGGCGCTGCGGCGTACGTCGGCCGCGTGGTCGGGCTGGGCCGACACGGACGGGATGCGCAGCCACTCGGCGAGGTCGTCGAGGAAGGCGGCGCGGTGGTGCGCGATGTACGTACGGACGGCGCTGACGGCACTGTCAACGGGGTGGCTCATGCTCACGAGCCTATCGGCCCGCGCGGACACCCAGGCCGTGCGGTTCGTCACCGACCGGTTCGCCGAGCAGCAGGCGCTCCAGCGCGGCACGGTCCGGCAGGCCATCGGGCCGTACGGCCTCGCCGCTGCGTACGTACAGGAAGGTGGCCGTCACCGATTCCAGCGGCACCCGCTGCTGCTCGGCCCAGGCGAGGCGGTACACGGCGAGCTGGAGCGGGTCGGCGGTGCCGTCGCGGCCCGTCTTCCAGTCGACGATCTCGTACGTCGTCGCCGGGCCCTCGCCCTGCTTGTAGACGGCGTCGATCCGGCCGCGTACGACGCGTCCGGCGAGCGTGAGCTGGAAGGGCGCCTCGAGGCGGTACGGGGTGCGGTGCGCGTACTCGGTGCGTTCGAAGGCGTCCTTGAGGAACTCCAGGTCGCGTTCGTCGGCGATCTCGGCCTCGCTGCCGGGCAGTTCCTCCGGCTCCAGCATGGGCAGCGTGAGCGCTTCGAAGCGGGACTCGACCCAGGCGTGGAAGCGGGTGCCGCGGCGGGCGGCGGGCTGGGGCGGGCGGGGCATGGGGCGGGCCAGCTCCTGGGCGAACCCGTCGGGGTCGGCGGCCAGGCGCAGCAGCTGGGAGGCGGTCAGCGACGCCGGGAGGTGTACCTCGGTGACGCTCTCGCGGGCGCGCAGCAGCTCGCCGGTGAGGGCGTCCAGGTCGCGGTCCCAGGAGGCGACGGTACGGGCTTCCTCGGGGGTGAGGCGGGTGGCGGTGGTGTGCCGGGGGGCGGGTTCCGGCAGGGGCTTCTGGGGGCGGGGGACGCCGGTGCCGCCGGACTGCGGCGGGGGCGGCGCCTGGTGCGGGATCACCGGGTGCGCGGCGGGGCGGTCGGCCGGCCGGGAGTCCCGGTCGGCGGGGTCCGGCCCGCCGGGGGCCGCGTCGGCGGAGAGGGGGGCGTCGTCCCCGGGGAACGTCCCGTCGTCGGGGAAGAGTGCGTCGTCGTCCGGGAAGGCGTCGTCGTCCGGGAAGGCCTCGTCGTCCTCGGGGGGCGGCGGCCAGTCCGGGTCGTCGTAGGTGTCCGGGTCGTGCGTGGCGGTGGGCCGGACGTCGTCCTGGGCGGCGAGGCGGTCCAGGTGGGCGAGGACCGTCTCGGCGGCGGACCGGCGCAGGGCGAGGGCCGTGTCGTCCAGGGGCAGGGGCCAGGCCCGGTCGGCGGTGCTCTCGAGGAGGGCCGGGTTCTCCTCGTCCTCGGCGGGTTCGTCCGCCCACGCCTCGATCTCGCCGTGCCCGGCGGCGCAGTGGTCGTACAGGGCCCGGAGGAAGTCGGACGGTCCGCGTGGTTTCTTCTGGCTGGGCCCCCACCAGTGGCCGGAGCCCAGGAGCAGGGAGCGGGGGCGGGTGAAGGTGACGTAGCCGAGGCGGAGCTCCTCGGTGTGCTGGTGTTCCTTCATGGCCTCGTGGAAGGCCTTCAGGCCCCGTGCGTCCCAGGACGCGACGTCGGGCAGGGTGTCGGCGTCGCCGCGCAGCCCGTGCGGCAGCACCTTGCCCTGGGCGGTCCACTTCTCGCGGCCCTGCCCGCTGGGGAAGGTGCCGGTGACCAGGCCGGGGACGGCGACGACGTCCCACTCCAGGCCCTTGGACTTGTGCGCGGTGAGCACCTTGACGGTGTTCTCGCCGCCGGGCAGGGCGTTGTCGAGGCCCTTCTCGTACTGGGCGGCGGTGCGCAGGAAGCCGAGGAAGGCGAGCAGGGTGGCCTCGCCGTCGCTCGCGGCGAAGGAGGCGGCGACGTCCAGGAAGTTCGACAGGGTCTCGCGGCGGCGGGCGGCCAGGGCGTGCGGGGACGCCGACAGCTCGACCTCCAGACCGGTGGTGGCGAGGACGCGGTGCAGGACGTCCATCAGGGGGTCGGACAGGGCCCGGCGCAGGTCGCGCAGCTCGGCGGCCAGGCGGGCGAAGCGCACGCGCGCGTCCGGCGAGAAGGGCAGTCCGTCGTCGTCCCCGCTGCCGTCCAGCGGTGTCTCCAGGAAGGTGTCGAGGGCGTCGGCGAGGGAGACCACCTCGGACGGGTCGACGCCCTCGACGGCCTCGGCGAGCCGCCGGTCGGGGTCGTCGTCGCCTGCCACGCGCGCGTGGCTCACGAGCAGCCGGGCCCGGCGCCCCAGGAGGGCGAGGTCGCGGGGGCCGATGCGCCAGCGCGGGCCGGTGAGCAGGCGGACCAGGGAGGCGTTGGCGCCGGGGTCCTGGAGGACCTCGCAGACGGCGACCAGGTCGGCCACCTCGGGCAGGTGCAGCAGTCCGGACAGGCCCACGACCTCGACGGGGACGTCGCGGGCCACCAGCGCGCCCTGGATCTCGGCGAAGTCGGTCGCCGTGCGGCACAGGACGGCGATCTCGCCGGGGGCCTTGCCGGTGCGGACGAGGTGGGCGATGGAGTCGGCGATCCAGTCGATCTCCTCGGCGTGCGTGCGCAGGAGGGCGCAGCGGACCGTGCCGTCGCGTTCGGCGCCGGGGGCGGGGCGCAGGGCCTCCACGCCCGCGTGCATGGCGCGCAGGGGTTCGGCGAGGCCGTTGGCGAGGTCGAGGAGGCGGCCGCCGCTGCGACGGTTCTCGCTGAGCGCCTGGCGGGCGGCGGGGCGGCCGTCGGCGTGCGCGAAGTGCTCCGGGAAGTCGTCGAGGTTGGCGACGGAGGCGCCGCGCCAGCCGTAGATCGCCTGGCAGGGGTCGCCGACGGCGGTCACGGGGTGGCCGGTGCCGCCGCCGAACAGTCCCGCCAGGAGGATGCGCTGGGCCACCGAGGTGTCCTGGTACTCGTCGAGCAGCACGACCCGGAACTCGTCGCGCAGGACGCGGCCCACCTCGGGCAGCCCGGCGAGCCGGGCGGACAGGGCGATCTGGTCGCCGAAGTCGAGCAGGTCGCGTTCGCGTTTGGCGGCCCGGTAGCGGATCACCAGGTCGGCGAGTTCGCGGCGGGCGGCGGCGGCCTCGGGGACCTTGCGCAGGTCGGCGTTGGTGAGCTTGGCGCCCTGGAGTTCCGTCAGGAGGTCCGCGTCCCAGGCGCGCAGGTCCTCGGGGCGTACAAGGTGCTCGGAGAGCTCGGCGTCGAGGGCGAGGAGGTCGCTGACCAGGTCGGCGAAGGAACGGGTGAGCGCCGGATACGGTCCGGGTGCCTCGCGCAGCACCCGCGCGGCCAGCTGGAAGCGGGTGGCGTCGGCGAGCAGGCGGGACGTCGGTTCCAGCCCGAGGCGCAGGCCGTGGTCGGTCAGCAGGCGGCCGGCGAAGGCGTGGTACGTGGAGATCACCGGCTCACCCGGCGGATCGTCCGGGTCGATGGCGTCGGGGTCGGTGACGCCGGCCCGGACGAGGGCCTTGCGGACGCGTTCGGCGAGTTCGCCGGCCGCCTTGTTGGTGAAGGTGAGGCCGAGCACCTGCTCGGGGGCGACCTGCCCGGTGCCGACCAGCCAGACCACGCGCGCCGCCATCACCGTCGTCTTGCCCGACCCGGCTCCGGCCACGATCACCTGCGGGGCGGGGGGCGCGACGATGCAGGCCGTCTGTTCCGGGGTGAAGGGGATCCCGAGAAGCTCCTTGAGCTGCTCGGGATCGGAGATACGGGCGGGCACGTCGAAGAGGCTAGCGGCGATCACTGACAGCGGGTGCCGGGTGCGCTGTGCGGCGGGGAGAAGCGCAGGTCAGCGCGTGGGGTGCGACTGGTCACACCGGACGCTCACGCACGACGTGCGGGTCGTGGGCCGCTCTGCGCCACGGCGTGCCGTCCGCGGGCTGCTCCACCCCACGACGTGCCGTCCCTCGGGCCGCACTACTCCACGACGTGCCGTCCCTCGGGCCGTGCGCTGCAGGAGGCGCGGAAGGCGCAGTGCGTGCAGTGCTGCCCCGCGGTGGGGGTGAACCGTTCGTCGAGGACCTTGCCGGCGGCCGTGGCCAGCAGATCGCCGACCCACTCCCCCTCCGGGCCCGCCAGGGAGTCCTGCGCCTGCACCTTGGGCAGCGTCTCGCCGCCGTCGCGCCTGGCCGCGCCCTGGCGCAGCTGGACGAGTTCCGCGCCGCCCGGTTCGGGGCGCACCCCGCCGAAGGCCTCGTCGACGGCGCCCTCGCGGACGGCGAGCTGGTAGACGGCGAGCTGGGGGTGGCGGGCCACCTCGGCGGAGCTGGGTGCCTGCTTGCCGGTCTTGAAGTCGACGACGTAGGCGCGGCCGTCGGCGTCGGCCTCGACGCGGTCCATCTGGCCGCGGACGCGCACCTCGTAGTCGCCCGCCTCCAGGGTCACGTCGAAGTCGTGCTCGCTCGCCACCGGCGTGCGCCCGGCGCGGTCCATCACGTGCCACTTGAGGAAGCGTTCGAGCGCCACGCGCGCGTTGGCCTTCTCCTGCGCCGACTTCCAGGGCGCGTCGAAGGCGAGCGCGTTCCACACCGAGTCCAGGCGTTCCATGAGGACGTCGAGGTCTGCCGGGGTGTGCCCGGAGGCGACCTCGTCGGCGAGGACGTGCACCACGTTGCCGAAGCCCTGGGCGGCGGTGGCGGGCGCGTCGGCCTTCACCTCCCGGCCGAGGAACCACTGGAGCGCGCAGGTGTTGGCGAGCTGGTCGAGGGCGCTGCCGGAGAGGGTGACGGGCCGGTCGCGGTCGCGCAGCGGCACCTTGCTCTCGGTCGGGTCCCACATGCCCCACCAGCGGTAGGGGTGGGCCGACGGCACCAGGGGGCGGCCGTCCTCGTCGGCGAGGGCGGCGAGGCGGGCCAGGCGGTGGGCGGCGGCCTCGCGCAGGGGGGCGGAGACGCGCGGGTCGACGGTGGTGGCGCGCAGTTCGGCGACGAGCGCCGCGACGGCGAGGGGGCGGCGCGGGCGGCCCGTGACGTCGACGGGCTCGACGCCCAGCTCGGTCAGGAACCGGGAGGGCTGGTCGCCGTCGTCGGCCGGTGCCTTCACGGCGGTCACGACGAGGCGTTCACGCGCGCGCGTGGCGGCCACGTAGAACAGGCGGCGCTCCTCGGCGAGCAGCGCGCCCGGCGTGAGGGGTTCGGCGAGTCCGTCGCGGCCGATCCGGTCGGCCTCCAGCAGGGAACCGCGGCGGCGCAGGTCCGGCCACAGGCCCTCCTGGACGCCCGCGACGACGACCAGCCGCCATTCGAGTCCCTTGGAGCGGTGCGCGGTCATCAGGCGGACGGCGTCGGGGCGGACGGCACGCCGCGTGAGGGTGTCCGCGGCGATGTCCTCGGCGTCGATCTCCTCCAGGAAGTTCAGCGCGCCGCGCCCACCCGTGCGCTCCTCCGCGCGCGCTGCGGTCGCGAAGAGGGCGCACACGGCGTCCAGGTCGCGGTCGGCGTTGCGTCCGGCGGCGCCGCCGCGCCGGGCCGAGCGTTCCAGGCGGGTGGGCCAGGGGGTGCCCTCCCACAGGTCCCACAGCGCCTCCTCGGCGCTGCCACCGGCGGCGAGGCGCTCACGGGCCTTGCGGAGCAGCGCGCCGAGACGCTGGGCACCGCGCGCGTACGCGGGGTCGTGCACCGCGAGGCGCTCGGGCTCGGCCAGGGCGCGGGCGAGCAGTTCGTCCGAGGGCGGCGGCAGCGGGTTGCCGGCGGCACGCTCCTCGTCGCGCAGGGCGCGCCCGAGACGGCGCAGATCGGCGGCGTCCATGCCGGCGAGGGGGGAGGTGAGCAGGGTGAGGGCGGTCTCGGTGTCCAGCCAGCAGGCGGTACCGGCACGGGCGGTACCGGCCGCGGAGGGTTCGGGCGTGGGGGGTTCGGGCGTGGAGGGTTCGGGCGTGGAGGGTTCGGGCGTGGAGGGTTCGGGCGTGGGGGTTTCGGGCGCGTCGTGGGTGCGGGAGGTGGCATCGGGCACGCCGCCGGAGCCGGGCGCGGCATCGCGCACTTCCTCGGCGGCCGACCCGGCCCCGCGTACGCCGTCGGAACCGGAAGCGACCTCGGACACGTCACCGGTGGCCGACCCGGCCTCGGGCCCGTCGCCGGGGCCGGCAGCGGCCTCGGAGGTGCTCCCGGAGCCGGGCTCACCCCCAGGCTCACCCCCGGGCACGCCCCCGGCGCCGGGTTCGGCCCCGACGCCGGCCTCGGCCCCGGGCACGCCCCTGGTGCCGGGTTCGGCCTCCGTCACCTCGTCGGTGCGGGCGCCCGTCCGCTCCTCCGCGACCGCCGTCGCCACCGCGCGCAGGGCCGTCAGCAGCGGTGCCACCGCCGGCTCGTGCCGCAGGGGCAGGTCGTCGCCGTCGACGTCCAGCGGGACGCCGGCCGTGGTGAGGGCGCGGCGCACCGCCGGGATGGTGCGCGAACCGGCGCGTACGAGGACGGCCATGTCGCTCCACGGAACACCGTCCTCGAGGTGGGCCCGGCGCAGGATGTCGGCGATGTTGTCGAGCTCGGTGCCGGGCGTCGGGTACGTGTACACCTCGACGCGCCCCCCGTCCCGCACGGAGGTGAGCTCGCGGTGGGCGCGCACCTTGTCGGCGGGCAGGCGGGTCAGCGGCATGCGCTGGGTCAGCAGCCGGGTGGCGGCCAGCAGGGCGGCCCCGGAACGGCGCGAGGTCCGCAGCACCTCCACCGGTGCCGGGCGGCCGTCCGCGCGCGGAAAGACGTGCGGGAAGTCGAGGATGCCGTTCACGTCCGCGCCCCGGAAGGCGTAGATCGACTGGTCGGGGTCGCCGAAGGCGACGAGGGTGCGTCCGCCGCCCGCCAGGGCGTGCAGCAGCCGTATCTGGGCCGGGTCGGTGTCCTGGTACTCGTCGACGTACACGGCGTCGTACCGCGCGGCCAGCTGCGCGGCGACCTCGGGGCGGTGGGCGAGCAGCACCGCGCGGTGGACGAGTTCCGCGTAGTCGAGGACGCCCTGCAGATCGAGCACGTCGAGGTACTCGGCGAGGAAGGCGGCGGCGGCCCGCCAGTCGGGGCGGCCGATGCGCCGGGCGAACGTCTCCAGGGCGTCCGGGTCGAGGCCCAGTTCGCGGCTGCGGGCGAGGACCGCGCGGACCTCGTCGGCGAAGCCGCGGGTGGTCAGGCAGGCGCGCAGTTCGTCGGGCCAGCGCACGTGCGCCAGGCCGAGTCGCTCCAGGTCCGCCTGCCCGGCCAGCAGCTCGCGGACCGTCACGTCCTGTTCCGGACCGGACAGCAGTCGCAACGGCTCCACGAACAGTTCGCTGTCCTGGTGGGCGCGGACCAGGGCGTAACCGAAGGAGTGAAAGGTCGTCGCCCGGGGGGCGCGCGCGGCGCCCATGCGCAGCGCCATCCGGTCGCGCAGCTCGACGGCCGCCTTGCGGCTGAAGGTCAGGACGAGGATCCGCTCCGGGTCGCCGCCGCGGGCGATCCGTTCGGCGACGGACTCGACGAGGGTGGTGGTCTTGCCGGTGCCCGGGCCTGCGAGGACGAGCAGCGGCCCGGCGCCGTGGTCAACCACGGCGCGCTGCGCGGCGTCCGGACGAGGGGGGGCCACACGCGTCGGCGGGGTGCGTACCAGCCGGTAGGCGCCAGGGCTCCCCCGTCGCACCTGGGGGTGCGACGGACGTCCGGTGGAGGAAGAGGAGCTCACGTGGTTCGCCGGTCCTGGTGGGTGTGCTGGTGGGCGGTCCGTCCTGCGGGGGCTGCGAGGGCCGCCGCGTGAGGGGGACGCGCGCGGACGACGCTACGCCGACGAATGAGGCGGAAGCAGGGCTTCCCGTTCTTCCCTCGGGTCACTCGCGACGCGTGTGTCCCCCGCCCCTCGAACGTACGTCATGCCACAGAGGTGTCCGGTGTGTCCTGTTTACCTCATACGGATCACTGGTCACACACCGGCCCGTCCGATGGCGGAAGCTGTCAGGTGTGACCCTGCGCGCGTTCGCCGCCGTCCCACCGTGCTCGTTTCAGATCGATGCGCGGCAGATGGTCTTCGGCGGCTCTGCCCGCTTCCTTCAGGGGCGTGCCCTCCGACCGGTAGTGGCCGAGCGCCTCCAGTTCGTGCCCCGCGAGCAGGACCCCGTCGGCGCGGACGACCCGCCACCAGCAGACGCCTCCGCCGTAGAGGGACATCACGCGGCCGACCTGCCGGGGTCCGCCCTCCTCCAGGTACTCCGCGACGTCCCCGTACGTCATGACGCGGCCCGGCGGAATCAGCTCGGCCACGTCGAGGACGCGCTCGGCGTACTCGGGCAGCGCGTCCGCGTACTCCGGAGGAACGTCGTCCGGAAGGCTCTGCTCACTCATCCGCCCCATCCTGCCCCACCCCACCGACAACGCGACGGGCACGCGGCGATGCGCGTCCCTCGCCCGCGGGCGGCGCTTCGGGCAGACTGTGCCGCTCGCACGGGCACCCTGATGCCTCCGGCTGTCGGTCCGGCATGCCACCATCGTGCGGTCGGTGACCAGTGATACGAGAGCAAGAAGAGACGATGAAGCAGCAGGGAGTGCACCCCGAGGACGCCGAGGGCACCTCTGACTCTTCCTCGCGCCCGGACACGGCCGCCGACGGTGAGAAGCCCGCCGCCGACGACGACGCGAAGCCCGTCGACAGTGACGAGAAGCCCGTCGACAGCGGTGAGAAGTCCACCGATGGTGGCGGCGACAAGTCCACCGGGACCGCGGCCGACGGCCCGGCGGCGACCGCCGCCGACCCCGGTGACGTGGCACACATCGACGAGGTGGAGGGCGACGAACCGCTGCTCCCCGCGCGCGTGCACCGTCCGTCCGACCTGATGCGGTTGCTGGTGGGCGTGCTCGCGATCGTCGTGCTGCTCGCCGTCGCCGCCTTCGCGCACGGCACCACCTCGGGTCTCGAACAGGACATCAACAAGGGCACCGGTCAGGCCCCCGACCTGCTGATCAAGGTCGCGGGTCTGGCCTCCAGCATCGCGATCCTCCTGGTGCCGGTCGCGTTCGCCGTCGAGCGGCTGATCAAACGGGACGGGCTGCGGATCGCCGACGGCGTGCTCGCGGCCGTCCTCGCGCACGGGGTGACGCTCGCCACGGACCTGTGGGTGGCGAAGGCGGCCCCCGGTTCCATCCAGGAAGCGCTCACCCAGCCCTCACCGGGCGACATCCACGCGCTCACCGATCCCGTGCACGGCTACCTCGCACCGGTCATCGCCTACATGACGGCCGTCGGGATGTCCCGCAGACCCCGCTGGCGCGCGGTGCTGTGGATCGTGCTGCTCCTGGACGCCTTCTCCATGCTCGTGACCGGTTACACGACACCGTTCTCGATCATCCTGACCGTCCTCATCGGCTGGACCGTGGCCTACGGGACGCTGTACGCGGTCGGTTCCCCCAACGCCCGCCCCACCGGCCGGACGCTGATGGCGGGCCTGCGGACCGTCGGCTTCCGCCCGGTGACCGCTGCCCGCGAGGAGGGGCCGCCGGAGAACGCGGAGACCGGCGACCGGGGCCGTCGCTACTTCGTCACGCTGGAGGACGGCCGGCCGCTGGACGTGACGGTGGTGGACCGCGAGCAACAGGCGCAGGGCTTCTTCTACCGGGCGTGGCGCAATCTGACGCTGCGCGGCTTCGCCACCCGCAGCAGCCTCCCCTCGCTGCGGCAGGCACTGGAACAGGAAGCCCTGCTCGCCTACGCGGCGATCGCCGCCGGAGCCAACGCGCCGAAGCTGATCGCGACGTCCGAGCTCGGCCCCGACGCCGTGATGCTCGTCTACGAGCACATCGGCGGCCGCACCCTCGACTCGTTGCCGGACGAGGAGATCACCGACGGCCTGCTGCGCCAGACCTGGGAACAGGTGCGCGCCCTGCAGTCCCGGCGCATCGCGCATCGCCGGCTGGTGGGCGACGCGATCCTGGTGGATCGTTCCGGCACCGTGGTCCTCACCGAGCTGCGCATCGGCGAGATCGCCGCCGGCGACCTGCTGCTGCGCATGGACATCTCCCAGCTCCTGGTGACGCTCGGCCTGCGGGTGGGCGCCGAGCGCGCGGTCGCCTCGGCCGTGGACGTGCTCGGCCCCGACACCGTGGCGGACTGTCTGCCGATGCTCCAGCCCATCGCGCTCAGCCGCTCCACCCGCGCGACCCTGCGCAAGCTGGCCCGGGAACGGGCCGAGCGTGAACGGGAGGCGGTTCTCGAGGCGTCCCGCCAGGCCAAGCTGGCCCGTTCCGAGGCGGCCGGTGCCGACGGGGCACCCGTGTCCGGGAAGCCCGACAAGAAGGCCGTGCGCGCGGAGCAGCGGGCCGAGAAACGGGCTCTGGACGACGCGCTGGAGGAGGCCCGCGAGGAGGACCTGCTCACGCAGATCCGGCACGCGGTGCTGCGGATCAGGCCGCAGGCCCCGGTCGAGCCGGCCCGGCTCGAGCGGGTGCGTCCCCGCACGCTGATCAGTTTCATCGCCGGTGCGATCGGCGCGTACTTCCTCCTGACCCAGCTCACGCACATCGAGTTCGGGCCGCTGATCTCGAACGCCCAGTGGGGCTGGGTCGCCGCGGCCGTGCTGTTCTCGGCGGCGAGCTACGTCGCCGCGGCGATGGCCCTGCTCGGCTTCGTGCCCGAGCGGGTGCCCTTCCTGCGGACCGTGGCCGCACAGGTGGCCGGGTCGTTCGTCAAGATCGTCGCTCCGGCGGCGGTCGGCGGCGTCGCGCTGAACACCCGGTTCCTGCAGCGGGCGGGGGTGCGGCCGGGGCTCGCGGTGGCGAGTGTCGGCGCCTCGCAGCTGTTCGGGCTCGGCTGTCACATCCTGATGCTGCTGTCCTTCGGCTATCTGACCGGCACCGAGAAGACGCCCTCGCTGTCGCCGTCCCGGACGGTCATCGCGGGTCTGCTGACGGTGGCGGTGCTCGTGCTCGTGGTGACGTCGGTGCCGTTCCTGCGGAAATTCGTCGTCACGCGCGTGCGGTCGCTCTTCGCCGGCGTCGTGCCGCGCATGCTGGACGTGCTCCAGCGGCCGCAGAAGCTGGTCACCGGCATCGGCGGCATGCTGCTGCTCACCGCCTGCTTCGTGATGTGCCTGGACGCCTCGATCCGGGCCTTCGGCGACGAGTCGACGTCGATCAGCATCGCCAGCGTCGCCGTCGTCTTCCTCGCCGGCAACGCCCTGGGATCCGCGGCGCCGACGCCGGGCGGTGTCGGCGCGGTCGAGGCCACCCTGACGGTCGGTCTGATCGCCGTCGGCCTGCCCAAGGAGGTCGCCGCACCGGCGGTGCTGCTGTTCCGGCTGCTCACCCTGTGGCTGCCGGTGCTGCCTGGCTGGCTGGCCTTCACCCACCTGTCCCGGAAGGAAGCGCTGTAGGGGGCCCTGCGAGGCCGGGCCCCCTGCTCCAAGAAGGAAGCGCTGTAGGGCCCTGCGAGGTCCCTGCGCCGCCTCATACCTCGTACGGCCCGTGCCCCGGGCGCGCGGACCCGCCCGGCCGCACGATGGGGACATGCCGAATCCCGCCCGGCTGCGCGCCGCCGCCCTCGCCGCCACCGCCGTCCTGCTGCCCGCGCTCCTGGCGGGCTGCGGCGACGGTCCGCGGGACGACGAGGCCCTGCCGGACCAGAAGCTCGCCTGGAAGGACTGCCCGGCACCGTCCCAGGCCGAGGGCGGCGGCTCCGCGCCCTCCCCGCTGCCGGGCGGCGGCGAATGGCAGTGCGCGACCATGAAGGCCCCGCTCGACTGGGACGACCCCGAGGGCGACACGATCGGCCTCGCGCTGATCCGCGCGAAGGCCAGCGGCCCGGCGGACCGGCGGATCGGCTCGCTGGTCTTCAACTTCGGCGGCCCCGGCGGCTCGGGCGTCACCACCCTGCCCGCATTCGGCCAGGACTACGCGACACTGCGCACCCGCTACGACCTGGTCAGCTTCGACCCGCGCGGCGTCGGCCGCAGCGCCCCTGTCGAGTGCCTGGACGACGAGCAGCTCGATGCGTACTTCCAGCAGGACGCCACCCCCGACGACGCGGCCGAGCGCACCGAGCTGCTGGACAACACGAAGAAGTTCAACACGGCCTGCGAGAAGCACTCGAAGCGGATGCTGCCGCACGTGGCCACCACCGACGCGGCCCGCGACATGGACCTGATGCGCCAGGTCCTCGGCGACGACAAGCTGTACTACTTCGGCATCTCCTACGGCACCGAACTCGGCGGCGTCTACGCCCACCTGTTCCCGAAGAAGCTGGGCCGGGCCGTCTTCGACGCGGTCGTCGACCCGACGCAGAACGCCGAGCAGAGCTCGCTCGGGCAGGCCGAGGGCTTCCAGCGCGCCCTCGACAACTACGCCGAGGACTGCGTGTCCAAGGTCGAGGACTGTCCCGTCGGCGACAGCGTCCAGGACGTCGAGAACCGCATCGCGCGGCTGCTGAAGGACCTCGACCACAAACCGATCCCCGGCATCTTCCCCCGCGACCTCACCCAGACCGCCGCGACCGGCGGCATCGCCCAGTCGCTGTACTCGAAGGACTTCTGGGAGTACCTCACCGAGGGCCTGGAGCAGGCCTACGACGGCGACGGCAGGATCCTCATGGCGCTGTCGGACTCGATGAACGGGCGCGACGAGAACGGCGAGTACAGCAACATCACCGCGGCGAACGTCTCCATCAACTGCGCCGACGACAAACCCCGGTACGACCCCGCGTACGTGGAGAAGAAGCTGCCCGCGTTCCGGAAGGCCTCCCCGCTGTTCGGCGACTACCTCGCCTGGGGGATGGTCAGCTGCACCCGCTGGCCGGTGGCCGGCGCGGCCGACCACCCCGACGTCAGCGCGCCCGGTGCGCCGCCGATCCTGGTGATCGGCAACACCGGCGACCCTGCGACGCCCTACGAGGGCGCGGGGAGGATGGTGGACGCGCTGGGCAAGGGCGTCGGGGTGGAGCTCACGTACAAGGGACAGGGGCACGGGGCCTACGACAGCAAGAACAAGTGCGTGCAGGACGCGGTGCACGGCTATCTGCTGGACGGGAAGACGCCGACGGCCGGAACCGTCTGTTCCTGATCTCCGATCCGCGTCACCTTTTCGACCGAACCCGCAGGTCACAGCGTTATCCACAGGGCTCGGCGGGTGTCGCACCCGCCACCTACCATGGCATGACCGCCATCCGCCGCACGGCGCGGACGGCAACCGAGGGGGGATTGCGCATGGCACGTCTCGTACGGTGGACGGCTCTGACCGCCGCCGCCGCACTGCTGACGGCGGGCTGCGGCGGCGGCTCGTCCGGCGACGACAAGGACGGCGGGGACACGGGCAGTACGCGGCCCTCCGCCGCGGCGCCCTCCGGGGTGCCCGCGTCGCTGGCCTCCCAGACGCTCGACTGGGGCCGCTGCAAGGGCACCGCGGACGCTCCCGCGCCGGGCGACGACTGGCAGTGCGCCACGCTCAAGGCGCCGCTCGACTGGGCCGAGCCGGACGGCGAGACGATCGGCCTCGCGCTGATCAGGTCCAAGGCGAGCGGCGACCGGCGCGCCGGCTCCCTGCTGTTCAACTTCGGCGGCCCCGGCGGCTCGGGCGTGTCCACGATGCCGTCCTACGCCGACACCGTATCCGACCTGCACAAGCGCTACGACCTGGTCAGCTGGGACCCGCGCGGGGTGGCCGCCAGCGAGGGCGTCCGCTGCCGCGGCGACGAGGCGATCGAGGACGCCGAGTCGGTGGACGCGACGCCGGACACCCCGGCCGAGGAGCAGGCGTTCTTCAAGGACGCCACCGACTTCGGCAAGGGCTGCGAGAAGGCCGCCGGCAAGCTGATGGCACACGTCTCCACCGCGGACACCGCCCGCGACATGGACCTGATGCGGCACGTGCTGGGTGACGACAGGATGCACTACTTCGGCATCTCCTACGGCACCGAACTCGGCGGCGTCTACGCCCACCTGTTCCCGAAGCGCGTGGGGCGGATGATCCTCGACGCGGTCGTGGACCCGAGCGCCGACACCGTGGGCCACGCGGAGAACCAGACCCGCGGCTTCCAGCGCGCGCTGGACGACTACCTGAAGTCCACGGGGCAGGATCCCGAGCAGGGCACGCGGAAGATCGCCGACCTGCTGAAGCGGATCGACGCCGAGCCGCTGCCGACGTCGTCCCCGGGACGGAAGCTGACGCAGACGCTCGCGATCACCGGCATCGTGCTGCCGCTGTACAGCAAGGACGGCTGGCCGGCCCTGACGAGTGCGCTCGCGGCGGCCCAGGACGGTGACGGCTCGGAGCTGCTGGCCCTCGCCGACGGCTACAACGAGCGCGACGACTCGGGGCACTACGGCACGACGACCCACTCGCAGCGGGTCATATCGTGCCTGGACGACAAGCAGCGGCCGACCGCGCAGGAGACGAAGAGGCGGCTGCCCGAGTTCGAGAGGATCTCTCCCGTGTTCGGCCCGTTCCTCGGCTGGGACACGGCCGGGTGGTGCCACGACTGGCCGGTGCCCGGGCAGTACGAGACACCGGAGGTGAGCGCGCCCGGCGCGGCGCCGATCCTCGTGGTCGGCAACACCGGCGACCCGGCCACGCCCTACGAGGGCGCCCGCAGGATGGCGGACGAGCTGGGCAAGGGCGTCGGGGTGATGCTCACCTGGAAGGGCGAGGGCCACGGGGCGTACGGGAGCGGGAGCGACTGCGTCGACTCCGCGGTCGACGCCTACCTGCTGAAGGGAACGGTGCCGAAGGACGGCGCGGTCTGCTCATGACGACGGCGGGGGCTCCGGGCACCCTCGGTGCGCGAAGCCCCCGCCGTCCACAGACCGGTCCGAGCGCGGTCCGGTCCCACCGAGCCGGTGGCGGCTCAGTACACCGGCTTCTCCGGCTCGATCTGGTTGACCCAGCCGATCACGCCGCCGCCGACGTGGACGGCGTCCGAGAAGCCGGCGGACTTCAGGACCGCCAGGACTTCCGCACTGCGGACACCCGTCTTGCAGTTCAAGACGATCTTCTTGTCCTGCGGGAGGCTCTCCAGGGCGGAGCCCATGAGGAACTCGTTCTTGGGGATCAGCCGGGCGCCCGGGATCGACACGATCTCGAACTCGTTCGGCTCGCGGACGTCGATGAGCTCGATGTTCTCGCCGTCGTCGATCCACTCCTTGAGCTGCTTGGGGGTGATCGTGGAGTCGGCGGCCGCCGCCTGGGCCTCCTCGGACACGACGCCGCAGAAGGCCTCGTAGTCGATGAGCTCGGTGACGGTCGGGTTCTCGCCGCAGACCGCGCAGTTCGGGTCCTTGCGGACCTTGACCTGGCGGTACTGCATCTCCAGGGCGTCGTAGATCATCAGGCGGCCGACCAGCGGCTCGCCGATGCCCGCGAGGAGCTTGATGGCCTCGTTGGTCTGGATGGAGCCGATGGACGCGCACAGCACGCCCAGGACGCCGCCCTCGGCGCAGGAAGGGACCATGCCGGGGGGCGGGGGCTCCGGGTAGAGGCAGCGGTAGCAGGGACCGTGCTCGGACCAGAAGACCGACGCCTGGCCGTCGAAGCGGTAGATCGAGCCCCAGACGTAGGGCTTGTTCAGCAGCACGCAGGCGTCGTTGACCAGGTAGCGGGTCGCGAAGTTGTCCGTGCCGTCGACGATCAGGTCGTACTGGCTGAAGATGTCCATCACGTTGTCGGCCTCGAGCCGCTCCTGGTGAAGGACCACGTTCACGTACGGGTTGATGCCCTTGATGGTGTCGCGGGCGGACTCGGCCTTGGAACGGCCGATGTCGGCCTGGCTGTGGATGACCTGGCGCTGCAGGTTCGACTCGTCGACCTCGTCGAACTCCACGATGCCGAGCGTGCCGACACCGGCTGCCGCCAGGTACATCAGGGTCGGCGAGCCGAGACCGCCCGCGCCCACGGCGAGCACCTTGGCGTTCTTCAGCCGCTTCTGCCCGTCCATCCCCACGTCGGGGATGATCAGGTGGCGGGAGTACCTGCGGACCTCGTCTACGGTGAGCTCGGGGGCCGGCTCGACCAGGGGTGGCAGCGACACGGGGACTCCGTTGGTCGGTCAGTCATTACGGTTGTTCTCTCCGTAACACTGCCACGGCCTTTTTCATTCCGAGACACCCGTCCCGAGGTGCGAGACGATGTCGTCCCAGTAGCCGGGCATCGTCTCCCAGGGGTCCACTCGGCCGGACCGGTCCGTGCGGTCGGTGAAGTAGATGGTCGCGGCGCCCTGCCAGCGGGCGATGCGCAGCGCCTCCTCCAGATGGCCGCGGGGAACGCCGTGGACGAAGTGGCAGAAGCGCTCGGGCGGGTAGTCGGCGCTCCACTCGGCCGCCTGGGACCAGCGGTAGTCGCTCCAGGCGCCCGAGAACGTGACGAGCTGGTCGGCGTTCTCGGCGTAGCCGGGATACGGGTGGGTGCCGTGGCCGAGGACGATGTGGAGGTCGTCCCTGACGACGCGGAGCGTGCCGACCGCGCGGCGGACCCCGGGGAGCGCGGCCCGTTCGGACGGGCAGCGGCCGAGGAGGAAGCCGTCGACCCGGTACCAGTCGAGGTACCGGTGGGCGTCGGAGATCAGTTCCCCGAAGTCGCGGGCTCCGTACGCGGCGTCGAGGCGGCCCAGGACGCGGACGCCCGCGTTGCTCAGCCGGCCGGTCGCCTCCAGGCAGTGCGGGTCGGGCTGGGCACCGGGGCCGGCGGCGACGTCGAGGACGACCCAGTGCAGGGGGGTGCCGGGGCGGGTGAGGCCGGCCCACTCGTCGGGCGCGAGGAGGGGGTGGGCCAGGCCGGGGACACCGAGACCGGTGCGGACACCGGTGATCGCGGTGCCCGCCTGCGTACTGGTCAGATACGGCATGCCGCCTCCATCCAGATGTCGGCGAGGGACTCTTCCAGGTTGATCCGGGGCCGCCAGCCGAGCCTGTCGCGCGCGGTGCGCACATCGGCCTGCTGCCAGCCGCCGCAGCCGTCGGGGTAGGGGTGGGCGACCGGGGCCGCGTGTTCGGCGTCGGCGCGGTGGTCACCGCGGTGCCCCGGGGAATCCGGGCGGTGGAGGCCGAGGGACTCGGTGCGCTGGTGCAGCAGGGACTCGACGCGGTGGCCGACGGATTCGGCGCGGGGGTGCCCGATGGCCGGCCGCAGCGCGCCGGGCGGCGCGTCGAGTTCGTGCAGGGCGCCGCCGTAGCCGGCCACGCGGGCGAGGGTGGCGGCGGCGTCGCGCAGGCGGACGGCGCGGCCGGAGCCGATGTTGATGACGCCCTGCGCGGCGGAGAGCGAGGCGGCGTGGACGGCGCGGGCCACGTCGCGGACGTCGACGAAGTCGCGCTGGACGCCGAGGCCGCCGAGCCTGAGCTCGCCGTCGCCGGACTGCATGGCGCGGCGCATGGCCTCGGCGAGGCGCCCCAGCGGGGAACCGGCGGGGGTGCCGGGGCCGGCCGGCGAGAAGACCCGGAGGACGACGGCGTCCAGACCGGAACCGAGGACCAGTTCCGTGGCGGCGAGTTTGCTGACGCCGTAGGGGCCGCCGGGGCGGGGCACGGCGTCCTCCGCGGTGGACGAGCCCGGCTGGCTGGGCCCGTACTCGGAGCTGCAGCCGATCTGCACCAGGCGGGCGCCGCAGCCGCTGCGGCGCAGGGCCTCGCAGACGGTGGCGACGGCGACGGTGTTGTGGCGGGCGAGTTCGCGGGCGCCGCCCCGGGTGGCGCCCGCGCAGTTGACGACGACACCCGGGTGGACGGCGTCGAGGAAGCGGGTGAGGGCGCCGGGGCTGCCGGTCGAGAGGTCGAAGCGGACGTCGGCGTCGTCGCCGCGGCCGAGAGCGGTGAGCTGGACGGCCGGGTCGGCGAGCAGACGGTCGGCGACGAACCGGCCGATGTAGCCGTTGGCTCCGATCAGCAGGACTCTCATCGCGCGGCTCCCGGGGCCGATGCGTCCGGTCGGGAGGTGGTCATCTGGGGGTCTCCTTCAGGGGGTGGGGCGGGATGTGGGTGTGCGGGTCTGCCCGGAGCGCGCGTCATCGCGGCCGCTCCGCGGGTGCGTGGGCGGATGCCCTGGTGAGGCGGCGGGTCGCATGGGCCAGGAGGACCAGGGCGCCGATGCCGCAGGCCGTCGCCGGGACACCGCCCGGGCCCCAGGCGGCGACGAGGGTCTCCACGGGAGCGGCCAGGAGGCCGCAGCCGGGGAGGCGTCCGGAGAAGATCGTGGCCACGGCGGTCGCCTCGGTGGCCGCGGTGGCGGTGAGGACGAGCCTGGAGGCGTGGGTGAACCCGTGGACGGCGAGGAGGCGGGCCGGCAGCAGGAGCGCGCCGAGGGTGAGCGCCTGGGGGTAGGCGGCCGGTTCGCCGAGGGCGGCGCCGGTCAGCGCGAGCAGGGCCGTCAGGGCGGCCAGGAACAGGGCGAAGGTGCCGAGCAGCAGGGGCCGTACGGAGGCGGAGAAGTCCGTCAGTCCGCGGCTGGTGGTGAGTCTGCGGCGGGCTCCCAGGGCGAACAGGCGGGCGCTCACGGCGGCGGGTGCGCAGGCCAGGGCGAGGGCCACGACGGGAGCGACGGTGACGGGCCAGGGCCCGTCCGCGGTGCCGTCGGGCAGACCGTCGGGGCCTCCGGTGAGGGCGGCGCCGAGCAGGCCGTCGCCGAGGAGGGCGTAGCCGACGAGCCAGCAGACCGAGGCCCCGCCGGTGTCGGTGCCGGCGCTCAGCGGGCCCCGGCGCAGGGCGGCGCGCAGTGCCAGGACCACCGCGAGGACGGCGACGGCGGCCACGGTCGGGCGCGACCGTCCGTCGGTGAGGCGCAGGCCGATCACGGCGGCGGCGCACAGCGCACCGGGCAGCAGGGCGAGGACGATCCACGCGCCGCGCACCCGGGGCGCCGGCGGTGCGGCGGGGGGCGCGGGGGAGTCACCGTCGCGCGGGACGCGGGCGTACATCTCCTCGGCGAGGGAGAAGACGTCCCGGTGGCGGAAGCGGGCCGCGGTCCGGTCGGTGACGCCGTGCGCCTCCAGCCCGGCCGCGATCTCCAGGGGGTCCACGGCCCGTTCGCACAGGCCGCGGTGGCGGTGCATCAGGGCCTTGACGGGGTCGGCGGCACGGCGGGCGGCGGAGGCCGGCCGCTTGCCCGCCGGGTTCGCGCGCCCCGCGCCCGGCCGTGTGCCGACGGGCGTCGCCGTACCGGGTCTCTGCTCGTGCGGGCACTGCCGCGAGCGCTCGTCCCGGGCCCCCGGGCCGCTCGGGGTATCGGGGCGGTCCAGTCCGTTCAGGCCGCTCATCGGGCCCCCTCGGTGGTGGCGGCCGCGGTCGTGGCGCGGACAGGGGTGTCCGTCGCCCAGCCGGGGCCGCCCCGGGCCACGGCCCGGCCGGCGGGGCCGGTCCAGCCGCCGGTGACCCGCGCCTCGGCGGGAACGGCGAAGGGCAGGGGCTCCCCGGCCTCGTCGAGGACGACGCGGTGGACCGGCGTGCGCGAGAGGATCTCCAGGTAAATGCCGTGAAATGCCGCGATGTTCTGCTCGACGGTGAACAGTTCCAGCGCGCGGGCGCGTGCGGCGGCGCCCAGGCGCTCACGGCGCTCGGGGTCGCGCAGCAGGGCGACGCACGCCTCGGCGAGCGCTCGCGGATTGCGCGGGGGCACGACGAGTCCGGTGCCGCCGACGGCCTCCACCACGGCGCCGACGTCCGTGGACACCGTCGCCCGGCCGCAGAACATGGCCTCGACCAGGCCGGCCGGGAATCCCTCGACGACGCTGGAGAGGACGACGACGGCGCCCGAGGCGTACGCGTCGGCTCGGGAGGGCAGTTCCGGTCCGCCGGTCTCCTCGAAGGACACCGGGTTGTCGCCGACGGCGTGCGGGCCGGTGGCCTCGTCGGGGAAGAGGTGTGCGGCCAGGGCCTTGCAGTGGGCGAGGTAGGCCGCGCCCTCGGGGTCCACGGGGGCGCCGACGATCCTGAGCCGCGCCGCGGGCTCCTCCTTGCGGATCTCCGCGAAGGCGTGCAGCAGCGAGACCAGGTCCTTGGCGGGCTCGACGCGGCCGACCCAGACGAGGGTGTGCGGGTCGGCGCACTCCGGCGACTCCCCCGCCTCCGCGAAGGGCGTCGCGTCCATGCCCGGGGGAACGGTGCGGAGCTTGGCGCGGTCGGCTCCGCAGCGTTCCTGCCAGCGGCGGGCGTGCGCGTTGCCGGGCGTGATCAGGGCCGCGCGCCGGTAGGTCTCGGCGGCCAGCCGGCCGTGGAAGGCGGCCAGCAGGGACCGTATCGCGGGTGGTGCACCGGGGTCGGTGAGGTAGTGCGTCCGCAGCCGCACGCCGTACTCCGTCACCAGCAGGGGCACACCGTGGAAGTGCCGGGCGAGGAGACCGGGCAGGGCCGCCGTACCGCCGGAGGCCGCGTGGCACAGGTCGACCGCGCCGAGCCCGTCGGCGTCGTACCAGTCGAGCGACAGGGGGCGCAGGGCGCGTTCGAGGCGTGCGGCGACGGCCAGCAGCTCCGGGACGCGCGCCTCGCGGGCGGGGCGCGGGGCGCCGGGCGCGCGACAGGCGCGTTCCAGGGCGCGTACGGCGGTCTCCGAGCGGAGGGCACCCGTCAGACCGTCCTCGTCGCGGGCGAGTTCGGCGAGGCCGTACAGCGCACTGGCGAAACGGTCCGCCTCAACGGCCGACGCCTCCGCCGACGCACCGGACGGCTCCTGCGGAGCAGCCGTGCACAGGGCGGCGGCCAGCTCGCCGTAGTACTCGGCGAAGCGCCGGCGCGCGCGCCGTCCGTACGCCCGGCGGTCGCTCCGCGTCACCCTTCCGACGAGGCCTTTCGAGGCGCCCCATCGGCTGTCGTCGCCGGCGTCCCACAGCGGCGCGGTGCGCACCCGGCCGACCTGCGGCGGCAGCGGAACCCACCCTTCGTCCTCCTGACGCTCGCTGCGGCTGAGCGCGTAGACGTCGAACTCGTGCTGCCCGAGCCCGCGCACGAGCCGGTCGCACCAGAGTCCGGCCTCACCGCTCGCATACGGATAGCCACCCTCCGTAAGCAGTCCGATGCGCACGCGCGCACCCCCGATCTCCCGTTTGGGGAGCCGCCGTTGACCCGGCGGCTCGCAGCGGGACGAACGTATGCGGACAAGGCGGTGGCGCGATGGACGGTTGTCCATCGCGCCACCGGAAGGGGTGAACGGCCGTAACTTTCCCGTGCGGAACGCGTTCGGTCGCGCTAAGGGATCATGCGGTCACCGTGTGCGACGCCTCGGCCGTGCCCGGCGGGTCAGCCGTTGGGGTAGGCCCACTGGTTGGGGCGGCAGTCGATCCCGTCGTGGTCCACGAACTTGGTCTGCTGCTGCATGACCGGGGCGAGTTCGCCGTCCTTGTCGCACGTGACGTGGTTGTAGCCGATGCGATGGCCGACCTCGTGGTTGATCAGCATCTGCCGGTAGGCGTGGATCTGGTTGCCGTAGGGCTCGGCGCCCTGCGCCCACCGGTAGGCGTTGATCATCACGCGTTCGGTGGCGGCCGAGTCGCAGGAGACGTTGTCCTGGGTGGTGTCCAGGCCGGACTTGGCGCACCACTCGGCGGTGGTGCCGGGGCTGGCGAGCGTGATGACGAAGTCCGGCTCCCCGGAGTAGACGCGTTCGAAGGTACGCGCACCGTTGTGCGCCCAGCTGCGGTTGTCGTTGAGCGTCTTCTGCACGGCCTGCGCGAAGAGTTCGCCGTCGAGGCCGAGCCCCTGCTCCACGTCCACGCGATAGGTGTACTTCTTCCCCGTCCCCGGCGCCTTGTCGAAGCCGGGGACCGCCACGAACTTCCCCGGCCCCTTGTAGTCGGCGCCGAGCGGATAGGTCTTGGCCATCTTCTGCTCGTACGTCAGCGCCGCGGCACCGGACACGGACGGCGTCGGCCGCTCGTCGTCGCGGGACGCGGGGTCGCGGTCGTCGCGGGCCTGGCCGGCCGCGGACCGGGAGTGCGCACTCGCGCCGTCCTGCCCGTCGGCGACCTGGCCGGCCACGACGACCGCCAGCACGGTGGTGACGGCGGCGGCGGCGATGCCGGTGAAGGTCCGCCCCTTGCCGCCCCTGGCCGGTGCGGGTTCGCCGGTGGGCACCGCGTCGCGGTCGCCGGGAGCGCCGGGGCCGTCGCCGGACGTCCGGTCGGTGACGGAGGCGTACGGGTCGGGCGCCTGGGCGGGGGCGGGGGCGGGGGTACGGCGCCGGGTGCGGGGCGGGAAGGCGTCGCCGTTCTCCTCGCCGAACGCCTCCAGGTAGTCCCGTCGCGGCCCTTCGGCGGGCGCCCGCCGCTGTCGCGGGAAGGGCACGCCGGGTCCCGCGGGCCGGCCGGGGGGTGCGGACGCGCCGGGCCGGGGTCCGGCCGGCATGCCGTGCCCGGCACCGGCCCGTCCGCCCAGTTCGCCCCAGCCGCCGCCCGGTTCACGCTGCTCGGGGTGCCCGCCACGGACCTGCGACGTGCCCTGCGCGGGCGTGCCGTCCGGGAGCCTCGGGAAGTCCTGTGCCGGCGTGCCTCCAGGGCCCCCGGAGAAGTCCCGCGCGGACGCGCCACCCTCCACATGCCGCGAACCGCGTGCGGGCGTGCCGTCGGAAGATCTCGGGACACCCCGCGCCGGCGCGTCTCCAGGCCCCCCAGGGGTGCCCTGCGCAGGCGCACCACCGCCGACCCGCGGCGAACCGTACGCGGGCGCGCCGTCGGGGAACCGGGGGACGCCCTGCGCGGGAGTACCGTCCGGGGGCCCCGGGAAGCCCTGCGCCTGCGTGCCGCCCTGAACCCGCGGCGAACCGTGCGTGGGCGTGCCGTCGGGGAACCGGGGGACGCCCTGCGCGGGTGTGCCGTCCGGCGGCCGCGGGACCGCGTGGTCCCGGGTGCCGCCCGGTGCCGTGTTCTGTGGTGCCGGGCCCGGCGTCCCGTTCACCGGCGGCATCCACTCCCCCGTCGGCGGCCCGGGCATGCGTCGCCGCCCCGGGCGCCCGGCCCTGTCCTCCCGCGCTGCCGCGGGGGTGTCCGCGGTGTCGCCCTCGGGGGCGGGTCCGCGGCGGCTGTGGCGTCCCACTCGCGCCTCAGCCTCCTGTGGTCTGGTTGGCGGGCTCGTCGTCGACGGCCCCGGCGGTGTTCTCGTCGACCGTCGACTCCCCGGTGTCCGCGAGGAGTTCGCGGAACGCCGTGGCCACGGTCTCGGGATATTCCATCATCGCCACGTGTCCCGCGTCCGGCAGGGTCAGCAGCCGGGAGTCGCGGAAGGCGCGGGCCGCCCGCTGAGCCATGCGGTAGCCGACGAGTTGGTCCCGTCCACCGTAGACCAGCAGCGTCGGCGCGAGAACCCGCTCGGCCTGCCGCCACAGTCCGTGCCGGCCGCCCACGGTGTACGCGCTGACGATCCCGCGCGCCGAACGCGCCATCGCGTCCCAGAAGTACGGCAGTCGCAGCCGCCGCTCCATCTCCTCCACGGCGTTGCGAAAGGCCTCGGGCGACACCCTCGAGGGGTCGCCGTAGCAGAGCGCCGTGACCCCGCGGACCCGCTGCTCGGCGGTCCACTCCCGGGTGAGCCGGGTGAACAGCGACACCACTCCCGGCAGCGCCAGCATCCCCGTCGGCACCGCGCTGCGCTGGACGCGGATCTCGGGCAGCGCGGGCGACACAAGGGTCAGCGTGCGCACCAGGTCGGGCCGCACCGCCGCGACGCGCGTGGCGATCGCGCCGCCCAGCGAGTTGCCGAAGAGGTGCACGGGACCCCGCCCGGCCGCGTCGAGGTGGCGGATGACCGCGCGCGCGTGGCCCGTGACGGTGTAGTCGCCGTCGTCCGGCGGAGGCGAGTCGCCGAAGCCGGGCAGGTCGACGGCCTCGCTGTCGACGACGTCGTCCAGCAGCGGCATCAGCGCCGACCAGTTCTGCGAGGAACCGCCGAGGCCGTGGACGTACAGCGCGGGAGGGAGTCCCTCGCGCGCGGGCTTCCTGGAACGCACCGTCAGGGTGATTCCGGGCAGGTGGACCGAGCTGAGCCGCTCGCCCTCCACGACCTTGACGGCCGCCACCTTCGGCAGCACGTTGGCGGGGGGCGCGGACGGCAGGTCGGTCGAAGACATGCGGCAATGTTACGAGACGATCACGCAATGGCTCATGTGTTCGCCGTCACAAGCGCGGGTGCGGCGCCGGGCGGGCCGGGTACCCGTGGCCGGTGAACGGTGACGCCTGGCGGCCGAATCGGGTGTCTCCTAGGCTCATGCAGAGGGCACCCGCATGTGGCCCCTGCATCTCTCAGGGACGTCCGTAGGAAGGGAGCCCAGCATGACCGTCGACCCCACCGACCCGGAGACCTTCGCCGACGAGGACCGGGAGCTCCAGGAACTCGGTGTCGAGGCACCCGACGCCGACGCGGTCGAGCAGCAGGCGGACATCACGCCCGACCGCGACGACCCGCTCACCGACGTGGAACCGGACCGCGCCAACGAGGCCGACCTGGCCGAACAGGCCCGGGTGGTCTCGCACGACGAGGACGACTACCGCTGACGCGAGGGTCGCCGAGCCGGAGGGAGGCCGATTTTTGCCCGTCCTGGGACCTTTTGAAACCTGTTGTGCGGCTTTCGCCACCGTCCGGTCCGTGAAATTCTGCGCTCGCACCGCGCACACCACGGTTACCGAAAAGTACGATGGCGACGCGGCGCACACCGCACGTGGACGACTTTGGGAGGCGGCGTGACAGCCATCGAGCAGACAGAGGCGGTACGCCCGCGGGGCACACGCCTTCCCCGCCGTGCCCGACGCAACCAGCTGCTGGGCGCCGCGCAGGAAGTGTTCGTGGCCCAGGGTTACCACGCCGCCGCGATGGACGACATCGCCGAGCGCGCCGGTGTCAGCAAGCCGGTGCTCTACCAGCACTTCCCGGGCAAGCTCGACCTCTACCTCGCACTGCTGGACCAGCACTGCGAGGCGCTGATCCAGTCCGTGCGGAACGCGCTCGCGTCGACGACCGACAACAAGCAGCGCGTCCGGGCGACGATGGACGCCTACTTCGCGTACGTCGAGGACGACGGCGGTGCCTTCCGCCTGGTCTTCGAGTCGGACCTGACCAACGAGCCCGCCGTGCGCGAGCGCGTCGACAAGGTCACGAACGAGTGCGCCGAGGCGATCTGCGACGTCATCGCCGAGGACACCGGCCTCTCCCGCGCCGAGTCGATGCTGCTGGCCTCCGGTCTGGGCGGCCTCGCCCAGGTGGTGGCCCGCGCCTGGCTGCACAGCGACCGCAGCGTGCCGCGCGACCAGGCGGTCCAGCTGCTGACGTCGCTGGCCTGGCGGGGCATCGCGGGTTTCCCGCTGCACGGCAGCGAGCAGCACTGACCGTCGCACGTTCGGTGTACCGCGGCGTTTGTTCCCCCCGGCTGTTCGCTCCTGGCGTTCTCGGGCGGAGCGTGTACGTCCCCTCACCGGGCTAATGTGTGCTGGGTACGGCGCGGAAGATCGCGCACTTCACTGACCGTCGGAGGGACATAGCCGTGGAGGTCAAGATCGGCGTGCAGCACGCGCCCCGCGAGATCGTTCTGGAGAGCGGTCAGAGTGCCGAGGAGGTGGAGCGCGTGGTGGCCGAGGCACTGGCCGGCAAGTCGCAGCTGCTGAGCCTCGTGGACGAACACGGCCGCAAGGTCCTGGTCCCGGCCGAGCGCCTCGCGTACGTCGAGATCGGCGAGCCGAGCCCTCGCAAGGTGGGATTCGGCGCGCTGTAGCCGACGGAGGAAGCACGCGAAGGGCCCGGCGGTACGTGACCGCCGGGCCCTTCGCGTCTCCCCGTCCGGAGCACGGCTCACCCACCGGAGGGGGATTGCGTTCCGCAGGTCAGGGGTATGTCGACCAAGGACCGTTTCGGGCAGGCCGACCACGTGGGAGGGACCCCGACATGCTCCTGGAAGCGCTCAGCTCCTCGATTCTCGGCCTCGCTCTGGCCTGGGCCGCCGCCCACCGTCTGCCGCACCGTCTCCCCGACCGCGTCCTGGTCCTGCCGACGGGTGCCGCCGGGGCTCTGGTCGGGGCGTTCGTCACGCACACCGCGCTGGGCGCCGGCGGCCTCCTGCTGGTCCTCATGGGCGCGGCGGCCGTCTCGGCGGCCTCACTGTCGCTGCTGCTGCGCCCGGCGGGAAGGCTGCGGCGCCGTTCGGCGACCGCCTGACCGGCCGTCGGCGGCGGTGCCTGGTGCCGCGGCAGGCGACGTTCGCCCGGTGAGGAGCGGCGTCCGGTGCGTGCTCTGGGGCCCCGGCCGGAGGCTGGAGGCGTGCCGGCCGGAAGCCCTCGTACTGGACGTACTCGGGCTGGACGCACTCGGGCTTTCGGCCGGTGCGGCGAGTGGGGGCACCCCCTCCGGGGGAGCGTGCCGGGCGCCGCGACGGGGCGAACGTCGCCTGCCGCGGCGCTAGGCCGCCAGCCCCAGCGCCGCCATCCGCTTGGTGTGCGCCTCGGTGATCCGGGAGAACATGCGCCCCACCTCGGCGAGGTCGAAACCGTCCGCGACACCGCCCACGAGCATCGTCGACAGCGCGTCCCGGTCGGCGACCACCCGCTGGGACTGCGACAGCGCCTCGCCCATCAGCCGCCGCGCCCACAGCGCCAGCCGCCCGCCCACCCGGGGGTCCGCGTCGATCGCCGCGCGCACCTTCTCCACGGCGAAACTCGCGTGCCCGGTGTCGTCCAGTACCGCCAGCACCAGCCCACGGGTGTCGGTGTCGAGCCGGGCGGCGACCTCCCGGTAGAAGTCGCTGGCGATGGAGTCGCCGACGTAGGCCTTGACGAGACCCTCCAGCCAGTCCGAGGGGTCCGTCTGCTTGTGGAAACCGTCGTAGGCGGCCACGAACGGCTCCATGGCCGCCGTCGGCTCCTCACCGATCTCGGCGAGCCGGTCGCGCAACCGCTCGAAGTGGTGGAACTCCGCCGACGCCATCTTCGCCAGCTCCGCCTTGTCCGCCAGCGTGGGCGCCAGCTTGGCGTCCTCCGCGAGCCGCTCGAACGCCGCCAGCTCGCCGTACGCGAGTGCGCCGAGCAGATCCACGACCGCGGCACGGTACTGCGGGTCGGCGGCTGCCGTCGCCCAGTCCTGGGCGGCGACTCCGGTGGCTCCGGTGGTCTCGGTGGCTCCGGTGGTTTCGGCGGGGGCGTCTGCGGCGTTGCCAGGCGTGTCAGAGCTCGTCATGCAGCGCACAATAGCCCGCTCGCCGTGGACCGTAAGGGCCTGGTCAGTCACTGTGACGACGACTACGTGACCAAATCGGCCATCGCGTGTGCGCGAATCCGGGGTATGGTGGTAATGCGCCTGCCGAGTATGTGACGTACGGGTACGTGACGTCTTCGTCGGGCCGCACGCATGAGGATGCCCGGTCGGTGGCCCGATCGGCTCCGACCCGACAGCCCTCCCTGCCGTACGCCACGCTGCGTACGGATCCCGGAGGGGGACCCTCAGTGGTACGAGCGCTGGAGCGTCGACAGAGGTCCCGTGTCCTACGGCCCACCCGCGAGGGCGGCCGACGTCCCCGACACGGTCCGCACGACCCGCGCGCTCGCCTCGCACCACGCACACAGAAGAGGCAGCACCCTGACTACGACGTTCCGATCCCTCGGGATCCTCCCCGAGACCGCCGAAGCCCTCGAGGCCGTCGGCATCGTCAATCCCTTCCCCATCCAGGAGATGACGCTCCCCGTGGCCCTGTCGGGCACGGACATCATCGGCCAGGCCAAGACCGGCACCGGCAAGACGCTGGGCTTCGGCCTCCCGCTCCTCGAGCGCGTCACCGTCCCCGCCGACGTCGAGGCGGGCCGCGCCGCGCCCGAGTCCCTGACCGACGCCCCGCAGGCCCTCGTCGTCGTCCCGACGCGCGAGCTGTGCCAGCAGGTCACCAACGACCTGCTGACCGCCGGCAAGGTCCGCAACGTGCGCGTCCTGGCGATCTACGGCGGCCGGGCCTACGAGCCGCAGGTGGAGGCCCTGAAGAAGGGCGTCGACGTGATCGTCGGTACCCCGGGCCGTCTGCTGGACCTCGCGGGCCAGAAGAAGCTCAGCCTCAAGCACGTCAAGTGCCTGGTCCTCGACGAGGCCGACGAGATGCTCGACCTGGGCTTCCTGCCCGACGTCGAGAAGATCATCAACATGCTGCCGGCCCGCCGCCAGACCATGCTCTTCTCGGCGACCATGCCGGGCGCGGTCATCGGACTGGCCCGCCGCTACATGTCGCAGCCCACGCACATCCGCGCGACCTCGCCGGACGACGAGGGCGCGACGGTCGCGAACACGAAGCAGTTCGTCTACCGCGCGCACAACATGGACAAGCCCGAGATGGTGGCGCGCATACTGCAGGCCGAGGGCCGGGGACTGGCCATGGTCTTCTGCCGCACCAAGCGCACCGCGGCCGACCTGGCCGACCAGCTCAAGCAGCGCGGTTTCGCCTCCGGCGCGGTCCACGGCGACCTCGGCCAGGGCGCCCGCGAACAGGCCCTGCGCGCCTTCCGCAACGGCAAGGTGGACGTGCTCGTCTGCACCGACGTCGCCGCCCGCGGCATCGACGTCGAAGGCGTGACGCACGTCATCAACTACCAGTCGCCGGAAGAGGAGAAGACGTACCTGCACCGCATCGGCCGCACCGGCCGCGCGGGTGCCAAGGGCACGGCGATCACGCTGGTCGACTGGGACGACATCCCGCGCTGGCAGCTGATCAACAAGGCGCTGGACCTGGGCTTCAGCGACCCGCCGGAGACGTACTCCACCTCCCCGCACCTGTACACCGACCTCGGCATCCCCGAGGGCACCAAGGGCGTCCTGCCGCGCTCGGAGCGCACGCGCGCCGGGCTGGACGCGGAGGAGCTGGAGGACCTGGGCGAGCCGGGCGGCCGGGGCGGTCGCGCCCGCGGCGGCCGGGGTGGCCGGGACGAGTCCCGTCCCGCCGACCGCGAGCGCTCCTCCGGTACGACGCCGCGTCGCCGTCGCCGCACGCGCGGCGGGGCGCAGGTGGACGCACCGGCCGCCGGGTCCGCCGCCCCCGAGGCCGTGACCCGCGGCACGGACGGCGCCACGGACACGGATGCCGCCGCCCAGGGACCGCGCACCCTGCGCCGTCGTCGCCGTACGCGTGGCGGTGAGCCGGCCCAGCAGCCGGTGGCGGCCGCGACCGAGACCACGGCACCCGAGGCCGCCGTGGCAACGGCGGAGGGCACGGCTCCCGAGGCTTCCGAGGGCGTCGAGGCCCCGGCGAAGCCGCGCCGTCGGCGCACCCGCAAGTCGGCCGAGACGCCGGCCGCGGTGGAGACCGCCGCGGTGGTCGAGCCGACGGCTGCCGCGACTGCGGTGGCCGAGGCTCCCGTGGTCGAAGCCCCCGTGGTCGAAGCCCCGGTGACCGAGGTTTCCGAGGCGCCCGTCGAGAAGCCGCGCCGGCGCACCCGCAAGGCCACGGCCGCCGCCGAGACGGCGGTCGACACGACCGAGGGAGTGGCCGAGCCCGTCGCCGAAGCGGAGGAGCCGAAGCCGCGCCGTACGCGCAAGAAGGCGACGGCACCGGTGGAGACGACGGAGCCGAAGCCCCGCCGCACCCGCAAGGCCGCGACCGTCGCCCCGGAGGCCGTCGAGACCACCGAGGCTCCGGAAGCCGAGGCCAAGCCCCGCCGCACCCGCAAGACCGCGGCCGCCAAGGCGGAAGCCACCGCCGACACGGCCGAGGGCACGGAGGAAACCAAGCCGCGCCGCCGCACCCGCAAGGCCGCCGAACCGGCCGAGGCCACCGCCGGGATCCCGGCCCAGGCCTCGCAGGAGCCGGAGGCGGCCGAGGTCAAGCCGCGCCGCACCCGCAAGACGGCCGCCGCCAAGGCGGAAACCGCCGCCGACACGGCCGAGGGCACGGAGGAAACCAAGCCGCGCCGCCGCACCCGCAAGGCCGCCGAACCGGCCGTCGCCCCGGAGGCCGTCGAGACCACCGAGGCTCCGGAAGCCGAGGCCAAGCCCCGCCGCACCCGCAAGACGGCCGCCGCCAAGGCGGAAGCCACCGCCGACACGGCCGAGGGCACGGAGGAAACCAAGCCGCGCCGCCGCACCCGCAAGGCCGCCGAACCGGCCGAGGCCACCGCCGGGATCCCGGCCCAGGCCTCGCAGGAGCCGGAGACCGCGCCGCGGCGTCGGACCCGCAAGGCCGCGGCGTCCGCCGAGGCTCCCACCGAGGCCGCCGAGGCGAAGCCGAAGGTTCGCCGTACCCGTAAGGCGGCGACTGCCGCCAAGCAGTCCGCGGAGTCGGCCGAGAGCTGATCCCGCCGCCCCACCCGACCGTCGGCCCGGTCCCGCCATCCGCGCGGGGCCGGGCCGACGGCGTACACGGCCCGGGCTCCTGCCCCTGCCCTGCCCCGCCCCGCCCCGCCCCGCCCTCAGATGCGAAGCAGTCGTTGCGCCCGCCGGACGTCCGTTTCCTCTCGACCGGGTGCTTCGTCGGGTCGCCCGGGTGAACGACGGGGGCGGAAGAGCGGACATGCGCCGGGGCGGTCGCCGGAAGACGTCGCGGCGTGCCGGACATCTGTGGGAAGTGACGGGGTCTTGACGACTCGGACCGGAAAGGGGCCCTGAGCGGCACGGCGCGGATGCCGTCTCCTCCGCGCCGTCCGCCGGTCCCCGGCCGTCTCTCTGTCCACTGCCGTGGCACCGCCTACCGCGCGGCAGCCGGGACTTCCGGGCGAGGGTCGACCGGCGCGAGCACGCCGAGGCGGTCCTCGATCTCCTGGGCGGCGGCCAGGCACAGGTCCTCCCGAAACGCGCGCCCGATGATCTGCACGCCGGACGGCAGTCCGTCGCTGACCCCGGTCGGCACGGCGACCGCGGGAACGCCCACGAAGCTGGTCACCGTGCACAGGCGCATGCCCTCGGCGACCCGGTCCCGTCCCGCTTCGTCGCGTGACTCCAGTCCCGGCTCGACGGGCGGCTCGGTGAACACCGGTCCGAGCAGCAGCGGGAACTCGTCGAGGAACTCCGCCCAGGAGCGGCGGATGCCGAGCCAGGTCCCCATGAGCTTCGTGAGCTCTGCGGCGTTCGCGGGGGGAGCCTTCTCCATGGCCATCTGGATGTAGCGGTCTCCGCCTTCGCCGAGCAGTTTCCGCACCACCGGCCAGGTCGGCGCGAATTCGGTCACGGTGATCCGGCCGTATGCCTCGAGTGCCTCGTCCAACCGCGGGACATCCGCCGTCTCCCGCACGTCGTACCCGGCGTCGCGCAACGCGTCGGCCGCGGCCGTGACAGCCGCGCGGACCGTGGGATGAACGCCGTAGCCGCCGGGGTCGGCCACGACCGCGACCTTGACCGGTCCCGGCAGCGGCTCGCCGTAGAGGGGCACCGGCACGGCCCGTGGGTCCCGCGGGTCGGTCCCGGCCAGCGCCTCGTACGCCAGCCGCAGGTCGGCGACCGTACGGGCCAGGGGTCCGTCGGTGACCAGCATCTGCGAGGCTGGTCCCGGGTCGTCCGGGCCGAGGACGCGGTGGTCGGCGGGGAACCGCCCGGTGGTCGGCTTCAGCCCCGTCACGCCGCAGAACGAGGCCGGAATCCGTACCGATCCGCCGGAGTCGTTGCCGAGTCCGAGCGCGGCCATGCCGGTGGCGACGGCCGCTCCGTCACCGCCACTGCTGCCGCCCGGGGTCCGGTTCCGGTCCCACGGGTTGACGGTGTCGCCGAACAACTCGCTGCGGGTGTGCATCCCGGCCAGGATCAGGGTGGGCATGTTGCTGTGGCCGATCGGTATGGCCCCCGCCGCGCGGAGCCGGGCCACCGGGGGTGCGTCGGCCGGAGCCACCAGGTCGCGGAAGCGTGCCGTTCCGAGTGTGGTCGGCACACCTTCGACAGCGGTCGACTCCTTCACCGTGAACGGCACGCCGGCCAGCGGCCCGAGTTCTTCGCCCGCTGCCCGCCGCTGGTCCATGCGCGCCGCGGCCTCGCGGGCCCGCTCGGCCGACAGCTGCGTGACCGCGTTGACCTGTGGGTTGACCTCGACGATGCGGTCCAGGTGGCTGTCGACCAGTTCGACCGCCGATATCACCCCGTCCCGGACCGCCTCCGCCTGGGCGGCGGCCGTCATCGCCCACAGGGCGTTCTGTCTGCTCATCGCGCGTCCCTTCCACATGCCGAAGTGCTCGGGTCCGAACCATAGCCCGGAAGCGATACGATCGTATTGGAACAAGGAGGCCGACCGAGCATGCCCAAACAGGTGGACTACGAAAGCCGACGCCGCCGGATCGCCGAGGCCGTCTGCCTCCTCGCCGACGAACACGGACCGGAGGGAGTGAGCATGCGTGACGTCGCCGCCCGCGCGCAGGTCTCCCTGGGCGCCGTTCAACGCTGCTTCCGCAGCAAGGGGGAGATGCTCCTCTTCGCCGTCGACCACGTCGGCGAACGCATCACCGAACGTGTGAGGACACGCCTGGCCTCAAGTCCGGACCAGTCGGCCGCCACCGCCTTGGGCCACGCGACCGACGAGATCGCCCTGGTCCGCGAAGAACACCGCGCCGAAGCACGGATCTGGCTCGCGTTCGTCGCTCAGGCCGCTGTCAGCGAGCCACTCGCCGGCCCACTGAGAACCAGCTACGCGGCCCTCCAGACCCTCTTCGTCCGCCTCATCGCGGAGGCCACCGAGAGCGGCTCGGCCGACGAAGGCGCCGCGCCGCCCGACCCGCAGCGTGAGGCTCGTACGCTGCTCGCCCTCGTCGACGGCCTCACCACCCACGTGCTCATAGGTCACTTGACCGCAGAGGCGGCCGAGGAAGTCCTGCGTGCGCATCTGGCCGGCCTCGGGGAACGCCTCCGCACCGCACGCCCCCGAAAGGCCGTCTGACACCCGCGGCTCCTGTCGCCCTGCGCGTGCGGTGCCGCCCGCGCCGGATCACCCGGGTCGGGGAGCTGCCACGGGCACCGGGGCGGGCCGTTGACTCATGTCGGGGCGGAAGATTCCGTACGGGCCGACGTCCGACCAGCACAGCGCGGTCAACCCGCGCCGGTCCTCGTCCGTGAGCTTCGACGCCCAGGCCGGCTCGCCGAGGACACGCTGGAGCAGCAGCGTGTCGACGTGCACGAGCGCGGGCTGGTGGAAGTGCAGGTGCAGGTGCAGGGCGAGCATGGAGATCTCGGCGTGTTCCCTTCCCGGCGCATGTCCGCGCTCCCACCCTCCCCGTTCACTCGGGCGACCCGGTGTGGCGCCCGGCCGAGGGGAAACGGAGGCCCGGCAGACGCAACGACCGTTTCCCACCCGGGGGCAGGGACAGGAACCCGGGGTCTGCGGCGGGAGGTGGGGCGCTTGCTCGCGCCGCCAGGGCGTTCTCCCCCGGAGGGGATGCCCCGAGCCGTTCAGGCACTGGAGGAGGCACCCCTGACCGCAGGCCGCGCCGTGGGCCGGGTGGGCCGGGTGCCATCGCGGCCTCGCGTTCCGGGGCCGGATAATGTCTGCCCGTGAGCACGAACGCCTGCTTCACCCCGCCGCCCGATGCCCGCACGTACCGACTGCGTACCGCGCGCGGAGAGTTCGCCGTCGTCGATTCGCCCGTGGCCGGCGGGGGTGTGCCGAAGGGGGTCGCGCTGATGCTGCCCGGGTTCACGGGCAGCAAGGAGGACTTCACACTGCTGCACGAGCCGCTCGCCGCGCGCGGGTACCGTACGGTCGCCGTGGACGGGCGGGGACAGTACGAGTCCGACGGCCCCGAGCACGACGAGTCCCGCTACGCGCAGACCGAGCTGGCCCGGGACGTCCTCGCGCAGGTCGCCGCGCTCGGGACGCCCGTGCACCTCGTCGGACACTCGCTCGGCGGCCAGATCGCCCGTGCCGCGGTCCTCCTCGACCACTCCCCCTTCGTCTCCCTCACGCTGATGTCGTCGGGCCCGGCGCGGATCTCCGTCTCCCAGCAGAAGCGCGTGAAACTCCTGCGGGACGCGCTCGGCACCATGACGATGGCCCAGGTCTGGGAGGTGATGCAGGCGATGGGGCCGCCCGAGGAGGCCGGTGCCCCGGTCCCCGTCCGGGGGCCGGACGCCCCGGAACGGCTGCGCGAGCGCTGGCTGAGTACCCGGCCGGCCCAGCTGCTCGCCACGGGGCGCCAGTTGTGCACCGAGCCGGACCGTGTCGCCGAGCTCGCCGCCGCACCGCTGCCGTTCCACGTGCTCTCGGGCGCCTACGACGACACCTGGCCCGTGCCCCTCCTGGACGAGATGGCCGTACGCCTGGACGCGCGCCGGACCGTCGTTCCGGGGGCCGAGCACTCGCCCAACACGGACCAGCCGCTGCCGACCGCCCGCGCCCTGGCCGACTTCTGGGACGGCGTCCCCGTCCCGTGACCGGACGGTGGGCCGGATCGGCCCCGGGGCCCGTCCCAGTGCCGCGGCAGGCGGCGTTCGCCCCGTCGCGACGCCCGGCACGCTCCCCCGGGGGTACCCCCACTCGCCGCACCGGCCGAAAGCCCGAGTACGTCCAGTACGAGGGCTTCCGGCCGGCACTCCCCCAGCCTCCGGCCGGGGACCCCCAGAGCACGCACCGGACGCCGCTCCTCACCGGGCGAACGTCGCCCGCCGCGGCACTAGTACTGCGCCCGGAGGTGCTCCCAGAAGCCGTCCCGCAGCGCCCGGCGCAGGTCGGCCTGGCCGCGCAGTGAGTACTGCAGCAGCCCTTCCGCCTCCACCAGCAGGTCCTGGTCCACCGAGCCGGGGAGGTAGGGGTGGCCGGGGAGCAGCTCCAGCAGGGTGTCGCGGCCCCGTGCCGCCAGCCACTTCGCCGCGATCTGGGCGCCCACGAAGCGGACGTCCTCACGGGCCGGCCGGGCCGCGCCGCCCGCTTCGAAGGCGTGGGCCGCGCGCCGGGAGACGTACGGCTTGAAGAAGTCGAGGTCGAAGGTGCGCTGGCTGTCGACCTCCCACAGCAGCGGGTCGGCCTGGTTGCGGCCCTCGGGCGCCTCGACGCCCCACAGGTGGACGCGGGCGCCGTAGCCCTGGGCGGCCTCGACCGCCGACACGAGGTCCTCGTCGCCGCCGAGCAGTGCCGCGTCGCTGATGGCGCGGTACCGGGCGAGGGACTCCAGGTCGGAGCGGATGAGGGAGTCGACGCCCTTCTGCTGGTTGTTGGCGTTGAGGTTGCCGAGGCGGACCTTGACGTCCGGCAGCTCGGCGATGGACTGCTGCTCGGCGGTGTGGATGCGGCGCCGCGCGCCGTCGTACCAGTAGACCCGCAGCAGGCGGCTGTCCGCGAAGATCGTGCGGGCCTTGTCGATGAGGGCGTCGATCAGTCCTTCGGCGTCCAGGTCGAAGGCCCGGCGGTCCTCGGTCCCGGCGACCAGCCGACCCGCCGCCGCGTAGAGGTACCCGGCGTCGACGAAGATCGCATGGGTCGAGGGCGTCTTCGCCACCTCGGCGAGCATGCGCTGGAGCAGCTCGTTGGTGCGGTCGATGCGGGCGTTCAGGGACGCGAGGTCGTCGTTCATCACCTCCATTGTCCTGGCGGTCACGCTGCGAACACAACCGGTCCCGGTCGGTCTTGCGCCGTCCACCGATCACCCGTCGATCGTCCCCCGAAACGGTCTCCTTACGCGTCAGTAATTAGTTGTTCGAAAAATTTCTTTAGCGTAGGGAATGTTCGTAACACGCGGTGGGTTGACTATGTACGGCACCCCGGGCACCGACGACCCAGGTGTCCCACCAGTAGTTCTCCGCAGGAGGATGACCAGATCAAGGGAGAGGCCCATGCGCTTTGAAGTCATGCGACTCGACGACGTCGACGGAACACCCGTGGACACCACCGTCGTGGACGCCGCCTCCGTGAACCGCATTGTTCAGCAGGCCGCCGCCATCGGGCAGCGCCTGTGGATCCGCCCGGCCGACACCTCGGCCGTGTAACGCGGACCGTTCCACACGCCGCGAGCCCCCGTGCGGCACCGTCACCGGTGCCGCACGGGGGCTCTGTCGTATCCGGCGCTCACGCGCCCCGGATCACCTGGGTCACTCCGTTGATGATCTGCTGCACGGCGATCGCGGAGAGCATCATGCCCGCGAGGCGGGTCACCAGGACGACACCGCCGTCCTTGATGACGCGGATGATCAGCAGCGAGTACCGCATCACCAGCCACAGCACGACGTGGATGGCGAGGATCGCCGTCCAGACCGACACCTGCGAGGTCACGCTGCCGGCCTTCTGCACGGCCAGGATGACCGACACGATGGCACCGGGCCCCGCCAGCAGCGGCATGCCCAGCGGCACCAGCGCGACGTTGACGTCCTTGGTCTGCTTGGGCTCGTCCGTCTTGCCGGTGAGCAGGTCGAGGGCGATCAGCAGGAGCAGCAGCCCGCCCGCGATCATCAGCGCGGGCACGGACACGTGCAGGTAGCCCAGGATCTGGTGCCCCAGAACCCCGAACACGGTGATCACACCGCCGGCCACGCAGACGGCCTGGAAGGCCATCCGCTTCTGCACCTTGGCGGGCCGGCCGGCGGTCAGCGCGAGGAAGATCGGGGTGATCCCGGGGGGATCCATGATGACAAAAAGGGTGAGGAAGAGGGAGCCGAAGACGGCGAGGTCGAACATGAGCGTGACAAAGCCTTGCGATGACAGGAACAACGAACGGGCGTGGAACGGGAAGGGGTGGGGGGCGGGAACGGCCCGCGCGTGCCTCAGGCTCCGCCGGCCCCCGGCACGGGAAACGCCCCGTACGCCCGCCGGGTGATCTCCCCGTACACCTCGGGGTCCGTCGTGTACTCGCCCAGCGCGCAGGTCTTCCGGCTGCCGTGGTAGTCGCTGGAACCGGTCACCAGGAGTCCCAGCTCCGCGGCGAGCCCGCGCAGTCGCGCCCGCGTCGGCGCGTCGTGGTCCATGTGGTCGACCTCGATGCCGTCCAGCCCGGCGGCGGCCAGGTCGGCGATCGCGGACTCCGGCACCGTACGGCCGCGCTTGGCGGCGGCCGGGTGGGCGAACACCGCGACGCCGCCGGCGCCCTTGATCAGCCGGATCGCCTCGAAGGGGTCGCTCTCGTGCTTCTCCACGTAGGCCCGGCCGCCGTCGGCCAGCCAGTCCTCGGTGAAGGCGTCGCTCACGGTCGGCACGACGCCGAGTTCCACGAGCGCGGAGGCCACGTGCGGGCGCCCGACCGAGCCGTCGCCGGCGATCCGCGCGACCTGCTCCCAGGTGACGGGAACGCCCAGTTCGTTGAGCTTGGCGACCATGCCCCGGGCCCGCGGCACCCGGTCGTCCCGGACCAGCTCGCGCTCGGCGAGCAGGGCGGGCTCCTCGGGGTCGAAGAGGTAGGCCAGCATGTGCATGCTGACGCCGTCGAGACGGCAGGAGAGTTCGGCGCCGGCGACCAGCGTCAGCCCCTCGGGCAGCGCGGCGACGGCCTCGGCGTGGCCGCGGGTGGTGTCGTGGTCGGTCAGCGCCACGACGTCCAGCCCGGCCGCGGCGGCGTTGCGCACCAGCTGGGCCGGGGTGTCCGTGCCGTCGGACGCGGTGGAGTGGGTGTGCAGATCGATGCGCACGACGCTGACTCCAGGCGGTGACGGGACGGAAGGGGACGCTCTAGGATAACCGGATTCTTGTGCCCCGATGTCACACCCGAAGTGGCCTCGCGCCCCCTACGCACCCCGCCCCGCCACCCCCGCGGACACCGCCGCGCCGAGATCCTGCCCACCCCCGGCCACCGCTCACGCCGAGGCCCCGGCCCCTACGGCTCGATCAGCCGCGGCGACAGGGCGCCGCACGGCACCAGGTCCACCTCGGCACCGGCGTCCCTCAGGTCGGTCAGCACCAGCTCGTCGTACATGAGCAGCCCGGACTGCTCGGGCCACAGCACGGCCCACAGCCACACCCCGAGGGCCTCGCCGGCGAACACGGCGCGGTCGTCCGGGACGTCGGTGACGTGCCAGAGCGGGGTCGGGCGGCCGGCGGCGAGGACCTTGGCCTGCGGCGGTTTCTCGACGTCCAGATAGGGGCCGGGGTCCGGGGCGTCGATGCCCGCGTACCGCGCACCGAGTCCGACGCCCAGCTCCTCGGCCACCAGGATCAGCTCGCCGGCGCCGCCGAGCGGGCCCGGTCCCGAGCAGGCCACCGCCGTGGCCCGGCCGCCGCTGCGGTCGTCGCCCGCGCAGGCCACTCCGGTGAACAGCCAGCCCACCGGCAGCGGCCACGGCATCCACACCGGCACCTGGGTGCGGTGCACGACGACGCCGAGCGCCTCGACGCTGGGCGGGATCACGGGCTGCAGCGGATACACCGTGCCGTGCGCGTCGCACTGCCATGAATCGGCGAAGAGACCGGGAGCCCTGACCCGGCCACCACACTTCGGGCAACTGGGTTCGCCCCTCATACAGCCCCACGGTCCTACCCTCGCTCCCCCACGTCAAGGACGATCACCCATCCGGGCGGCGGGCGTGACGGGGAAATTTAAATGCACATTGCACTAATTAGCCACGCTAACTTATTATGCGCCTACCCCAACCGTCCCCTGTCGGCATTGGAGCAACCATGGACCCCTTCGACGCGGGTGCGGGCGGCATCCTGCGCCAGCCCAAGGCCGTGTGGGCGACCGCCGGTGCGTCCGTCGTCGCCTTCATGGGCATCGGGCTCGTCGACCCGATCCTGCCGTCCATCGCCAAGGGCCTGGACGCGAGCGCCAGCCAGGTCTCCCTCCTGTTCACCTCGTACTTCCTGATCACGGCCGTCGCCATGCTGATCACGGGATTCGTCTCCAGCCGCATCGGCGGCCGCAGGACCCTGCTGCTCGGCCTGGCCCTCGTGGTGGTCTTCGCGGGCCTGGCGGGCACCTCCGACACCGTCGGCCAGCTCGTCGGCTACCGGGCCGGCTGGGGCCTCGGCAACGCGCTGTTCGTCTCGACGGCCCTCGCGGTCATCGTCGGCGCGGCGGCCGGCGGCAGCGCCGCGGCGATCCTGCTGTACGAGTCCGCCCTCGGCCTCGGCATGGCCTGCGGCCCGCTGCTGGGCGCGCTGCTCGGTGACGCCAGCTGGCGCTACCCGTTCTTCGGCACCGCGTTCCTGATGGCGATCGGCTTCCTGTGCATCACGGCGTTCCTGAAGGAGCAGCCGAAGCCGGCCCGCAGGACCTCGCCGCTGGACCCGATCAGGGCGCTGGGCCACGGCGGCCTCGCCTCCGCCGCGATCTCGGCGTTCTTCTACAACTACACGTTCTTCACCGTGCTGGCCTTCACACCGTTCGTGCTGGACATGACCCCGTACAAGTCCGGTGCCGTGTTCTTCGCCTGGGGCGTGCTGCTCGCCGTCTTCTCGGTCCTCGTGGCACCGCGCGCGCAGAAGCGGTTCGGCTCGCTGAAGGTGCTCGGCGGCTCGCTGGTGCTGCTCGCCGCCGACGTACTGGTCCTCGGGTACGGCAACCACACCGCGGCGATCGTCTGCACCATCGCGTCCGGGGCCTTCATCGGCGTGAACAACACCGTGTACACCGAGCTGGCCCTCGGCGTGTCGGACGCGCCCCGCCCGGTGGCGAGCGCCGGCTACAACTTCGTGCGCTGGTTCGCGGCGGCCGCCGCCCCGTACTTCGCGCCGAAGATCGAGGAGTGGACCGACGTCCACGTCCCGTTCGTGGTGGCCGCGGTCACCGCCGTGCTGGGCGCCCTCGTGGTCGTCGTACGGCGCCGGGCGCTCATCCACGAAGCGGAGGAGCTGGAACCGAAGCACGCGACCGAGGACGGGATCACCGCCTTCGCCAACTGAGCCGCGGTCCACGGGCCTTGCGCGTCACCCCGGTGAGTCCCCTCACTCCAGCGGGACGGACCTGCGGGACGGATCCCGCAGGTCCGTCCCGTGCGTCAGCCAGCGCTCCTGGAGGGCCTGGGCGCCGTGCACCCGCTTCCAGGCGGCCTCGTTCGGCGTCATCGGGAGCAGCGGCAGGAACCGTACGGGGTCCAGGGGCGGATCCAGCTCCAGGTCCTCCACCAGGCCGCCCGGCTCGGCGACCAGCACCGAGGTGAACGGAGCGCCGGGCCACAGCGGCTCCCCCACGTCCAGCGAGGCACCGGGCGCCACGATGACGCCCTCGACCTGCGGGGACGCGGCGAGCACGGCCAGCGGGCGCAGCACCTTGCCGGTGTCGGCGAGGCCCGCCCGGACGGAGAGGACCAGCTCGGCACGGGGGCCCTCGACGGGGTCGGCGAGCATCGCCGTGGGGTCGGACATGGGCTGCGCGGACATGCCGAGGGTGGCGTAGCGGACGATGTCACCCTCCGGGCCGCCTGCCGGGAACCGCAGCACCTCGATGCGGTCGGCGCCGAGGAAGGTGACCGCCGCGCGCGCGTCCGGTTCACCCAGCGCCGAACACAACCGGGCCTCGACCAGAGGAAGAACATCAGCCATGCGGCGAGCATAGAACTCGTCAGTACGCGGCAAAGCGGCGCCTTGACACGCCGAGCGACTGATACTCTGGGCCAGCGGTTTTGGGGCAGCACGCAGAAGCGGTGCGATCACGGCCCCGACGCTATGAACACTCCCCTACGGGGAACCCCTCCAAACAGGGGTATGGATCGTCCCTCACGAGGGACCGGCCGGAGGAGGTGGGCGGCATGGACCGAAGTCGACCGTGCAGTACCACTCGCTCTTCCGGCCGCTGACGCAGCTGCTCCGGTTCTTCCCGGCGCCGTTTCCTGCTCGCGCGCCTCTCCACGGAAGAGCACTTCGTCTCGTTTTGCCTGATCCGCCTGCCTGCAACAGCAGTGCTGAATCAGCAGTGAAGCCGGCCACCGCGACGGTGCGGTGCCCCCCGCTTTGTGGACGCGCCGAGCACGCGTGATCTGGACGTCCTCATTCCGGGTGGTTCCACCCTTCGCCGGCCCGCTCGCTGCCCGTCGCGAAGGAGCCTGCCATGTCGATGATCCGTGACCTGCGCGCCGCGGTCCGCCCGTCCCGCGTCTCGCTGCGCAAGGACAACGGCGCCTACGACACCACCCGCGACCCGGAGACCGCCTCCGCCGTCGTCGACTGCGGCGTCTACCGCGACGGCACCCGCGTCGCGGCCGACGCGCCGCTGAGCCCGCAGCAGGCGATGCGGCAGGTGCGCCGCGACGGCGGATTCGTGTGGATCGGCCTGCACGAGCCCACCGAGGACGAATTCGCCGGTATCGCCCGGGAGTTCGGGCTGCACCCGCTGGCCGTGGAGGACGCCGTCCAGGCCCACCAGCGGCCCAAGCTGGAGCGCTACGACGACTCGCTGTTCACGGTGTTCAAGACCATCCATTACGTCGACCACGACGAACTCACCGCGAACAGCGAGGTCGTCGAGAGCGGCGAGGTCATGTGCTTCACCGGACGGGACTTCTTCATCACCGTCCGGCACGGCGGGCAGGGCTCGCTGCGGGCGCTGCGGCACCGGCTGGAGGACGACCCCGAGCTGCTGCTCAAGGGGCCCTCCGCGGTGCTGCACGCCATCGCCGACCACGTCGTCGACGGCTACATCGCGGTCGCCGACGCGGTCCAGGACGACATCGACGAGGTCGAGACGGAGGTGTTCTCGCCGGGCCGCAAGGGCACGCCGCGCGGTACGGACGCCGGCCGGATCTACCAACTCAAGCGCGAGGTACTGGAGTTCAAGCGGGCGGTGTCGCCGCTGCTGCGGCCCATGCAGCTGCTCAGCGAGCGTCCGATGCGGCTGATCGACCCGGAGATCCAGAAGTACTTCCGGGACGTCGCCGACCACGTGGCGCGGGTGCAGGAGCAGGTCATCGGCTTCGACGAGCTGCTGAACTCCATCCTCCAGGCCAACCTGGCCCAGGCCTCCGTCGCGCAGAACGAGGACATGCGCAAGATCACCTCGTGGGCGGCGATCATCGCCGTGCCGACGATGGTGTGCGGGGTGTACGGCATGAACTTCGACTACATGCCGGAGACGCACTGGAAGTTCGGCTACCCGCTGGTCCTGTCGATCACGGTCGCGCTCTGTCTGGGCATCCACCGCACGCTCAAGCGCAACGGCTGGCTCTGAACCCGCCCGCGGGCTCCTGGATAGGCTGACCGCATGACAAGCGAGCTGCTCGACCAGGCCCTCGTCGAGGAGGCCACGAAGAAGTCCGGTCTCATCTGGGTCAAGGGCCCCGGGACGCCCGCCCGTGCGCTCTGGCACGTCTGGCACGAGGGCGCGGCCTGCGTCGTCGGTGACGGGCCCGGCGAGCAGCCGCTGCCGGGCCTGGCCGACGGGGCCACGGCCGAGGTGACGGTGCGCAGCAAGGACAAGGGGGGCCGGCTGGTCTCCTGGGCGGCGCGGGTCGTGGAGCTGCCGTCCGGCTCCCCGGCGTGGCAGGACGCGGTCGCCGGCCTCAAGGGCAAGCGGCTGAACGCGCCGGACGGCGAGGCGATGACCGACCGCTGGGCCCGTGAGTGCCGGGTGCTGCGTCTGGAGCCGACGGGGACGCTCGCGCCGCTGCCCGACGGTTCGCTGGCCGAGGCCCCGCTGCCGAGCCCGGCGACGACGCGCGGTCCGCTCCCGGCGGGCCTGCCGCGCCTGCTGCTCAAGCGCCGGGGGAAGAGCCGGCGCGGCTAGTGCCGCAACAGGCGACGTCCGCCCCGTCGCGACGCCCCGCACGCTCCCCCGGAGGGGGCGCCCCCACTCGCCGCACCGGACGGAAGCCCGAGGACGTCCAGTACGAGGGCTTCCGGCCGGCACTCCCCCAGCCTCCGGCCGGGGCCCCCGGAGCACGCACCGGACGCCGCTCCTCACCGGGCGAACGTCGCCTGCCGCGGCACCAGGGCCTGTCGTCTGGATCGGGCCGCAGGGAGGCGGCGGGACCTGTCGACGCCGGTGAGCGGGGCCTGACGCGTCCGGCTGCAGGGCGGAGGAGGGAGCCGACGCGGTGGGGCCCCCGCGCGAGCGAAGCCGAGCGTGGGGGAGCCGGCGAGTGACGGCAACGCCGCGGACGGGCGTGCCGGACCCCGCGTACGCGGCCTGACCCGAACGAGAGGCCCCAGGGAGGTGTCTCGGGCCCGTCGCCCTACGACGTCGGCAACTGCCTGCCGTAGTCCAGGGTGTCGTCCTTGGCCGGTGCCGTGAGCGGGAAGTCCTTGTTCCAGTCCGAGAAGCTGAGCGTGCCCGCGCTGCCCGCCCGCACCAGGCGCAGCGGGTAGGGCGTGCCCTCCAGGGAGACGTCCAGCGAGCCGCCGGAGCCCCGGCCGCCGGTGATGCGGACGGCGCGCACGCCCCCCTGCTCGTGCCGGCCGTCCGTCTCCAGCGTGCCGTGCAGGGTCAGCAGCCCGTCGAGGAGGACGTCCTTGTCCGTGAAGCCGCTGAACTTCTGGTACGCGGGGTCGCCCTCCGGCACCTTCACGTACTTGCCGGCGAGCTTGCCGGCGGCCGCGGCGTCGCCGTCGTCGTCGTGGCTCCAGAACCCGGCGTCGGCCTTGAGGAAGAGCTGTTCGCCGACCCGCAGCAGCCGGAAGGTCGTCCCCTCGGCGGCGACCGACCCGGTGCCGCCGTCGGACTTCAGGCGCATGTCGAGGGTGTACGTGCTGCCGCCGGCGGCCACCGTGCCGTGCAGCCGGACCGCGCGGGCGGACTCGGCGGCCGCGCGCGTCCTGGTCTGGATCTTCTCGGCCGGCAGCTTGCCCACCCCGTTGGTGCCCGCGTCCGGGTCCTCGCTACTGCATCCCGTCAGCCCCGCCCCCGTCACGGCCAGGGCGCACACCGCGCCCAGCCAGGCGGCCCTGCGGATTCGGCGCCGGGGAGTCACGGTCACGGGTGGAGCTGCCTTTCCGACGGAGGTCCAAGGGGCGTACGGCAGCGTACCGGGGACGAACCGCGGTGATCGGCGCCGGTCCGGACGGACCGGCCGCCAGGGCGGACCTCTACGGGACGGGCTAGCCTGAAGGCCGTCCGAGCGGGCAATTCGGAAAAGAGACACAGTACGAAACACCTCTCACGGACTGACTGACGAAAAGGAGCCGCGGCCATGGCAGCGGGCGCCCCCCGGATCTTCGTCTCGCACCTCTCCGGCATCGCCGTCTTCGACCCGACCGGCGACCAGGTGGGGCGGGTGCGCGACGTGGTCGTCATGCTCCGGGTCGGCCGCAAACCCCCGCGGGTGCTCGGTCTGGTCGTCGAACTGTCCACCCGCCGCCGCATCTTCCTGCCGATGACCCGGGTCACCGGGATCGAGTCCGGGCAGGTCATCACGACCGGGGTGCTCAACGTGCGGAGGTTCGAGCAGCGGCCCACCGAGCGCCTCGTCTTCGGTGAGCTCCTCGACCGGCGGGTGACGCTCGCCGAGAGCGGCGAGGAGGTCACCGTCCTGGACCTGTCGGTGCAGCAGCTGCCGGCCCGCCGGGACTGGGAGGTCGACAAGGTGTTCGTCCGCAAGGGCAGGAAGGGCGGCGCGTTCCGGCGCAACAAGGGAGAGACGCTGACCGTGGAGTGGTCCGGCGTCACCGGCTTCTCGCTGGAGGAGCACGGGCAGGGCGCCGAGAGCCTGCTCGCCACGTTCGAGCAGCTGCGCCCCGCCGACCTCGCCAACGTGCTGCACCACCTGTCCGCCAAGCGCCGCGCCGAGGTCGCCGCCGCCCTCGACGACGACCGCCTGGCCGACGTGCTGGAGGAGCTGCCCGAGGACGACCAGATCGAGATCCTCGGCAAGCTCAAGGAGGAGCGCGCCGCGGACGTGCTGGAGGCGATGGACCCCGACGACGCGGCCGACCTGCTCGGCGAGCTGCCGGAGGCGGACAAGGAACGCCTGCTGAGCCTGATGCAGCCCGGCGACGCGGCCGACATGCGGCGCCTGATGGCGTACGAGGAGCACACGGCCGGCGGTCTGATGACGACCGAGCCGATCGTGCTGCGGCCCGACGCCACCGTCGCCGACGCCCTGGCCCGCATCCGCAACCCCGACCTGTCGCCGGCGCACGCCGCGCAGATCTACGTCTGCCGCCCGCCCGAGGAGACCCCGACCGGCAAGTACCTGGGCACGGTCCACTTCCAGCGCCTGCTGCGCGACCCCCCGTACACGCTGGTCGGCTCGATCCTCGACGACGACCTCCAGCCCCTGGATCCGGACGCCGCGCTGCCCGTGGTCGCCGGGTTCTTCGCCACGTACGACATGGTGGCGGCGCCCGTCGTCGACGAGTCCGGGTCGCTGCTCGGCGCGATCACCGTGGACGACGTACTGGACCACATGCTGCCCGACGACTGGCGGGAGACCGAGTATCACCTCGACGAGACGGCCGAGGCGGCCGGGGCGAGGGAGGTGAGTGCCGATGGCGCCTGAGCGCGAGACGACGGCCCGCGAGCGGGCGGTGTCGGGGGCCACCGCCGCCTCCCGTCCCCGCGGTGCCCGCCTGGACCAACCCCGGCCGCCCCGGCGCCGGCTCCTGCCCGAGTGGGACCCGGAGGCCTTCGGACGGCTGTCGGAGCGCATCGCGCGCTTCCTGGGCACCGGGCGCTTCATCGTCTGGATGACGGTCGTCATCATCGTCTGGGTGCTGTGGAACGTGACCGTGCCTGGCCCGCTGCGCTTCGACGAGTACCCGTTCATCTTCCTGACGCTGGCCCTGTCGCTGCAGGCCTCCTACGCGGCCCCGCTGATCCTGCTCGCGCAGAACCGGCAGGACGACCGGGACCGGGTCAATCTGGAGCAGGACCGCAAGCAGAACGAGCGGTCGATCGCCGACACCGAGTACCTGACCCGGGAGATCGCCGCCCTGCGCATCGGGCTCGGCGAGGTCGCGACGCGGGACTGGATCCGCTCCGAGCTCCTGGACCTGGTCAAGGAGATGGAGGGGCGGCGGGACGGCCACCACCACGGTGAGGGCGTATTCCCGGCGGACCGGTCCGCCGGGCGTGACGTACACGACCGCTGACGGGGCTTTCCGCGCCCCGTGGGCGGCGCCGTACCATCGTCCCTATGGCTACGGAAGACGCGGTGCGCGAAGCACTGGCGACGGTGAACGACCCCGAGATCAACCGGCCCATCACCGAGCTCGGGATGGTCAAGTCGGTGGAGATCGGCGCGGACGGAGCGGTCGCGGTCGCCGTGTACCTGACGGTCTCCGGCTGCCCCATGCGGGACACCATCACACAGCGCGTGACCGACGCCGTCTCGCGCGTCGAGGGCGTCACGCGGGTGGACGTCGAGCTGGACGTGATGAGCGACGAGCAGCGCCGTGAGCTGGCCGCCGCGCTGCGCGGCGGTCAGACCGAGCGCGAGGTGCCCTTCGCCAAACCGGGCAGCCTGACCCGGGTGTACGCGGTCGCCTCCGGCAAGGGCGGCGTCGGCAAGTCCTCGGTGACGGTGAACCTGGCGGCGGCGATGGCGGCCGACGGCCTGAAGGTCGGTGTCGTCGACGCCGACATCTACGGCCACTCCGTGCCGCGCATGCTGGGCGCCGACGGGCGGCCCACCCAGGTCGAGAACATGATCATGCCGCCTTCGGCCAACGGCGTGAAGGTCATCTCGATCGGCATGTTCACCCCGGGCAACGCCCCGGTCGTCTGGCGCGGCCCGATGCTGCACCGCGCTCTGCAGCAGTTCCTCGCGGACGTGTACTGGGGCGACCTGGACGTCCTGCTGCTCGACCTGCCGCCCGGCACCGGTGACATCGCGATCTCCGTCGCCCAGCTCGTCCCGAACGCCGAGATCCTCGTCGTGACGACCCCTCAGCAGGCCGCCGCGGAGGTGGCGGAGCGGGCCGGCGCCATCGCCGTGCAGACCCACCAGAAGATCGTCGGCGTGGTCGAGAACATGGCGGGCCTGCCCTGCCCGCACTGCGGCGAGATGGTCGACGTGTTCGGCACGGGCGGCGGTCAGGCGGTCGCCGACGGCCTGACCCGCACGACCGGCGCCTCGGTCCCGGTCCTCGGCTCGATCCCGATCGACGTCCGCCTGCGCGAGGGGGGCGACGAGGGCAAGCCGGTCGTCCTGTCCGACCCCGGATCCCCGGCGGGCGCGGCCCTGCGGGCGATCGCGGGCAAGCTGGGCGGCCGTCAGCGCGGCCTGTCGGGGCTGTCGCTGGGGATCACGCCCAGGAACAAGTTCTGACGTTCCGTACGACCTCGTACCGCCATGGGGCGCTGTCCTGAGGGACGGCGCCCCGTGTCGTACGCCCGGCCGCCGGTCAGGCGTCGTAGACGGTGATGTCCTTGACCACGGAGAAGGCGAGCCCGTAGGCGCTCATGCCCCGGCCGTACGCCCCGAGGTGGACGCCCCGGTCGGTGGAGCCGGCGAGCACCCAGCCGAACTCGGACTCCCGGTAGTGGAAGGGCGTCGGCACGCCGTCCACGGGCAGGGTCAGCGACGTCCAGTCCCCCCCGTCGAGGTCGTCGGCCAGCACCCACGCGGTCTCGGTCTGCTGCTCCAGCCAGTCGTCGCGCAGGGAGTGGTCCATCTGGCCGGGCCAGGTGAAGGACAGCAGCCCCACCCCGGCGAGCCACGCCGCCGAGGACACCGAGGTGGCCTCCAGCAGGCCCGTGCCGTCGGCGCTGCGCCGGTCGGGGTTGGCGGCCACCGTCACGACCACCGCGAACTTCTCCTTGGCGTCCTGCTCGTCGCCCGCCACGTGCTCGTTGCGCACCGACGGTTCGTCGCCGTGCCCGATCGAGCCGTGCTCCACGGCCCCGTCGGCCGCCGTGCCGACCTGCATCAGCCAGCGCCGTCCCGTGAACGCCTCGTCGAGGCCGTACCACGGGAACTGCGCCCGCAGATAGCCGTCGACCGTACGCCGGGCGGAGGGGACTGGTTGTCCGTCCTCCGCGGCCGGCGCCTGCGCGACCGCCGCGTTCGTCGTCTCCATGTGCCCGGACGCCTCCTCGCTCTCGTCGGGGCGGATCGGCCCACCCCCCTTCGGGCGCACTCGTCCGCTCCGCGCAACAACTCGGCAGCATAACCAGTGTGCTGCGGGCAGCCGGGAAACCGCCCGGCGCTTGGGCCGCTCCGGTGCCGCGTTCGGGTCGAGCACGACCGGTTCGGAGTATGAAACGCGTCACGTGCGGCACAGGCGCGGGGGTTCCGCCCCTCCGCACGGCGGCCCGCGGGCCGGACTCAGGTGGCGTCGGCGTCGAACGGCGGACGGTCGTCGAGGGCGGGGGTCCGGGGCTTCTTGGACATGTCGATCTTCTTGGACATGTCGACGGCGCCAACCGGGGAGGCGGACGACGACGCCTCCGGCTCGCGGCCGTGGACCGCGTCGGCGACCTCGGCCATCTCCTTCTTCAGGTCGAAGCCGTTGCGGATCTCCTTGAGACCCAGCTCGTCGTTGTCCAGCTGCTTGCGGATGAACGTCTTGGGGTTGAGGTCCTCGAAGTCGAAGTCCTTGAACTCGGGGCCCAGCTCCTCCCGGATGTCCCGCTTGGCGCTGTCCGAGAACTCCCGGACCTTCCGGATGATCCGCGACACATCCTGGATGACCTTCGGGAGCTTGTCGCCGAACACGAGCACGGCGAGGACGACGAGCGTCACCAGCTCGAGTGCGCCTATGTCATTGAACACCTGAAGCTCCTTGGGATGTCCGGGCCGCAACCACGGTACCCGCCGATCCCGCCCGGCCGGTACCGTCCCGTGGCCACCGACCGTGCGTATGCGAGCGCTTTCCGGATTGTTTGCCTTCCTGACCCCCGTTCTCCGGCCGTGTGCCGGTCTGTCCGGGTGGTTCAGCCCCCGCCGGAGGAACCGAGCACCAACGAGACGTTCGTCTCCTTGCCCTGGCGTTCCAGGGTCAGCGCCAGGCGGTCGCCGGGGCGGTGGGCGCGGATCTTGACGATGAGTTCCTCACCGGAGTGCACGCGCCGGCCGTCGACCTCGGTGATCACGTCCCCGGCCTCGAGGCCGGCGTCGGCGCCGGGTCCGCCCGCGGTGACCGGGGGTCCGCCGTCGCTGCCCCGCGTGCCCACGCGTGCGCCGTCGCCGGCGTAGCCCATGTCGAGGGTGATGCCGATGACCGGGTGGGTCGCCCGGCCGGTGTTGATCAGTTCCTCGGCGACGCGCCTGCCCTGGTTGATGGGGATGGCGAAGCCCAGCCCTATGGAGCCGGCCTGGCCGCCGTCGGACTCGGCACCGCCGCCGTCGGCGGACCGGAGGGCGGAGTTGATGCCGATGACCCGGCCCCGGGAGTCCAGGAGGGGGCCGCCGGAGTTGCCGGGGTTGATGGGCGCGTCGGTCTGCAGCGCGTCGACGTACGACACGTCGCTGCCGTCGCTCTCCTCACCGCCGGCCGTGATGGGCCGCTCCTTGGCGCTGATGATGCCGGAGGTGACCGTGCCGGCCAGGTCGAAGGGGGCGCCGATGGCGACGACGGGGTCGCCCACCCGCACGTTGTCGGAGTTGCCGAGCGGCATGGGGGTGAGTCCGTCGACGCCCTTCACCTTCACCACGGCGAGGTCGTATCCGCTGTCGCGGCCGACGACCGTGGCCTCGGCGGTGTCGCCGCTGTTGAAGGTCACGGTGATCTCGCCGCCTTTTCCGGCGGGCTCCACGACGTGGTTGTTGGTGAGGATGTGACCGCGCCCGTCGAGGACGAAGCCGGTGCCGGTGCCCGCCGCGTCGCCGCCGCTCACGTGCAGGGTCACCACGCCGGGCAGGGCCCGCGCGGCGATCCCGGCGATGCTGTCCGGGGCCCGGCCGGCCGGTTCCTTCCCGGCCTGCGGCAGCTCCACGGCACCCCTGTCGCCGTGACGCTCCAGATACACCCCTACGGCGCCGCCCACGCCGCCGGAGACCAGGGCGACCAGGACGATGCCGACGACGAGCGTCCGCCGGGTCCGCTTGCGTCGCCGCTCCTTCGTCCCGGCGGCGGCACCGTTCTGCTGGAGCGGGCCGGCGGCGGCCCACGGGTCGTACCGCCGCCAGGGGTCGGGCGCGGCGGGCGTGCCCGCGACGGACGTGAGGGGTGCCGTCGCCGGGTGGTGGAGCCGCGGAGCGGGGGGCGGGGCGTCCGCGAAGGCGGGGTCGGGCATCGGAGTGCCGGGGGGTGCCGTCGACGCCCCTGGGGAGGTCGGGGGTGCCGTCGTGCCGTGAGCCGGTGTCGTCGCCGGATGCTGGACCGGCGGGGCGGGGGCCCAGGGGCCGGGCTCACCGTACGGCGGGGTGCTGTAGGGGTCGGGGTCGTGCAGCGGCCGGGGCCGCTCGGCGACGGGCGCGGGGGCGTCGTCGCCACGGGGGCCGTCCGGGTCTCCGGGAACGGCGGCACGGGCATCGGCGCCGGGACCACCCGGAGCACCGGGAACGTCGATGTCGGGGATGCCGGTATCCGCCGAGGCGTCGGCATCGGCGTGAGCGTGGGCGCTGGGAACGCTCGGGACATCCGGAGCGGTGGCACGGACCCCGGTGGCACCCCTCAGAGCGTCGGCGAGGCCGGTGCCCGGAGCACCGGGACCACCCGGAGCACCGGGGACGTCGATGTCGGGGATGCCGGTATCCGCCGAGGCGTCGGCATCGGCGTCGGCATCGGCATCGGCATCGGCGTGAGCGTGGGCGCTGGGAACGCTCGGGACATCCGGAGCGGTGGCACGGACCCCGGTGGCACCCCTCAGAGCGTCGGCGAGGCCG